>JANXTP010000287.1 GCA_025352345.1 Burkholderiales bacterium
CACCTGTGCGGTGATCGGCCCGTCCAGGCCCTCGGCGGCCAGCCTCGCTGCCTGGCCGACGGCCACGCGGCCGATGTCTTCGGGCGCCACGGCCGCCTCGAGCTCGATCCGCGACAGATCGACGATCTCGATCAGCTTTGCATCGACCGCGACCCGCTCCCCCGGCTGCACCAGCCGCTGCGACACCAATCCAGAAATCGGGCTGACCAGCCGCGCGTCGCTGCGTGCCTTGCGGGCCAGGTTCACCGCCGCCAGCGCCGCTTCATAGGTGGCGCGTGCCGCCGCCTCGTTGGAGATCGAGGTTTCCAGTCCTGTGGCCGAGATAAACCCCTGCGCCACCAACGCACGGTTGTTGTTCAGCGCGCGCTGCGCGATGTCGAGCTGGGCGCGTGCCGATGCCGCGTTCTGGTCGGCCTGCTGCACCCGCAGATCGACTTCCAGCGTGTCGAGCTGGCCGATCGTCTGCCCTGCCGTCACCGTGTCGCCTTCGCGCACCGACAGCGTCTTCACTTCCGCGGCCACCTTGGCACGCACCACGGCACTGTCGACCGCCTTCAGGCTGCCCGAGATCGCCAGCGTGCGGTTGAACGGCTGGACGCGCGCCACCACGACGTCGCTCGCGTTCAGGTCCATGGCCTGCGGGGGTTTCGCCGGTGCGCCGGCTTCGGCCTGCGCCTGCGACCGCGCATGCAGCGTGCGGACCACGAAGCCTGCCACCAGCAGTACCGCCAACACCCCCACGACCCACCCCAACTTCAGGCGTCTCATCATCAGCTTTCAATCTTGCAAGTCATCGGCATTCGGCGATGGTGTCGTCGGGGCCTGCGCGGGTGTGAAGTATCGGGGCATTGAAATACCGTTGTTCGACGATTCCCTTCCAACCCTGATCGAACACCAGATCGCACACCACATCCGCACGGTCAGTGTGATTCAATTCCAGGGTTCCAACGGCAGTGAACCGCTCGTCACTGAAAGCAGCGCTCAAGCGGTCGAGCAGCGCGCGCTTGTATCCGGTGTCCGTAGATCCCTGCAGGTGCAGGCCTTTGGTTTCCATGACCACCGTGCGCGACTTACTGCCCTCCTGCAACAAACCGAATACGAAGTCGGGGTACACCTTGTGGCGCTTCCAGCCCTGCAAGCCGTACTGCGTCTTGGCGACATTGCGGTGCCACCAACGCAAGGCGGATTTCTCGTCCAGGTAGCCGGCAAACTGAGCCTCGAACTGGTTGATATCGGGTGTATGCAGTGCGGGCTCCAGTAGGCTCTTTTGCACTGCACGCCCATCGGCACGCTGCAATTCGTGCGGCAGCACGCCGGTCACTGCCAGCGCGGCATCCATCGGCAATTCATGGTCGGTGCCGTCGGCGCGCAGCCGGAACTCGATGCGACCTTGCTGCACGAACCCCTCGAACACTGCCTGCGCCAAGCGGTCACGCTCCGCCTCGATGTCGATGCGCAAGCGCTCGACCAGCGAGGCACTCGAAGCCGCCAGCGCCCGCTCGACATAGCCCTGCTCGCGCAGCCTCGCCAGCACCGCATCGACCCAGCCCCACACCCACCAGGCGTTCGGCGCCACGTCGATCAACGCGCGCACCAGCCGTGCGCGATCGAGCTTCAGGTCACTGCGATCGATGTCCGCGTCGGCAAAAGAGTGGCTGCGATTCAAGATCGACAGGTCGATGGCCAGGTGCTCGCCCCAGGCGCCTTGCGCGTCTGGCGCCCATTCCCGCGCCAACGCGTCCACGTTCAGCGCTGCCCAGTCCAGGTGAGCCAGCACGTCGCTGTCGTAGACCAGCGCACGGCGCGGCTCCCCGGGCTCGGCCCAAGTGACGGTTGGCACGAACAGCCGCAGCTTTGCGAACTGCAGCCGGCGTTTCAGCGTCACGGCGTGTGCCGCGGCGGCGCTGTCGCTGCCGCCGCTGACCTGCACCGCCAGGTCACCCATGCCCTCACCTTCCAGTGCCTTCTTGATGCCTTTGACCACCTCGGCGGTATTCGCGTCGTAGCACTGCACATAGCAGGCATCGAGCGCCGTGCGCCCGGTCTTCACCGCGTGCGGCAGCCGCAGGATGCGCCCCACCAGCTGTGTCATCGCCGCCGGGGCGCGGCCTGCGGCCAGCGCACAAAGCACATAGGCAAAAGGGCAATCCCAGCCTTCCTGCAATGCGGCCTTGGTGATGATGGCGCGTACTTCGCAGGTGGGCGACAGCAGGTCGATATTCTCGGGCTGAGCCAGCTCGTTCTTGTCCGAGGTCTTGATCGCGATCTGCCGCTCGGCGAGCCCGAGTTGCATCAGGTAAGCCTTCGCGTCCTCCGCGTGAATCAACCCCGCATCGCGCAGCTCGGCGCCGGTGCGTTCCACCTGTACCAGCAAGATCGGCCGGATGTAGCGCGCCGTATCGGCCTGCAGGGCGCTGGCCTCGCGTTGCAGCGCATCGAGCTGCGCCAGCGACGCGGCGAGGCAGCTTTGCCAATCATTCCAACGCTGCACATCGACATGGATCGGCAGCTTGATCATCTCGGCCTCGTCGAGATCGGTGCCACGAACATCGCAAAGGATGTTCGAACCCGCGACGTCGACACCGCGCACGCGCCCGCCGAAGCGCGGCGTCGCCGACAGTTCCAACATCAAGCAGGGGTTGAAGCCGTCCAGCGTGCGCAGCGCGGTGTTGGAATAGGCGTGGTGGCCTTCATCGATCACCACCATCGGCCGCAGCAACCGCATCACATTGCCGAGCGAGCTTTTGACGATGCTGCCTTTCTGTGCGCGGTCCTGCGCTCCCGAACCGCCATACGGCGCATACACATCCAGATTCGGCACGCGCGCAAGCAAATCCCAGTGCGCCTCGATGTCGTCTTCGCTTGGCAAGAAGCCGAGCACATTGCCCCGGTCGCGGAAAAAGCGCAATGTCTCCTTTGACTGGCGCGCCGCCGATTGCAGCATCAGCACCATCACGCACAGATGCGAGTCGGTATCGATGCGGTTCAGCGACGAGGTTTTTTCCAGCACCTTGACCCGGCCAGCGCCCGCGTTGTTGAGCAAAGAACGGTACGGGTGATCGGGGTCGCGCAGCGCCGTCATCGTCTGCCGGTAGATCGCCTCGTTCGGCACCACCCACAACACCAGCCCGCTGTGGCGCTGCAGGTAGGTGCCGAACACCCGCGCTACGCTGGCGGCGGCCAACAGCGTCTTGCCGCCGCCGGTCGGCACCTTCAGACAGACGTTGGGGATCGGCAGATCGAACGCGCCGTGGCCCTCACCATCACCCGCCCAGCGGCTTGAATACGGTTGCTCGGCAAAGGTCTCTGGCAGCGCGCCGCGTTGCTTCAGCGCCGCCCAGGCGCGCTTGGGGAAATCGGCAGCACTGCGCGCCTCTTCCTGCATGCCTTCCATCGCCCGCAACGTTGAAACTGCTGCGCGCGACCGAGCCTCGTGCTTCTTCAATTCATCGATGTAGTCCGCCAACTGGGTCAGCACATCGGTCTGGAAGCGCTTGAGTTGGATGCCGCCGGCCACAGCAGCGGCCTCAGCAGCTGGCCGATGCGGCAACCAGAACGCCTGACGATCACGCGCGATGCGGTCGCGCAATTCGTCTGGCAGCGAACCCTGGCGCCATACGCAATCGACCGGGTAGACGATCGGCAGGTGCTTCAGCGCATCGGTGAAGGCCAGGTGCTCACGCACCGACCAGTTCGGCGCATCGGCCTCGAAGTCGATGTCCGAGCGGGCCCGATGGTCGCCGCGGGCACGCGAGCCGAAGATGTAAAGCGCTCGCAAGCCCGCCGTGGTTTCGCAAAGGCGGCGTAGGCGGGCAGCACTGTGCGATTCGATGCCGAAGTTCGGGTCGACCACGGGCTCACTCGGTACCGGCTGGCTCAAAGGGCCCTGCTCAGCCAACCGGTTATTCATCACCGCGCTCGCGCAAGGTCTGCCGCAAGGCGTCGAACGCCACCACACCGTCCGTGCGCACGAAGGCTGCGACTTCGATCGCCAGCATCTCGTTGTAGGTGTGCGAAGTCTGGTTGCGGTACTTGCGCATGTCGCCCCAGGCCTTCGCGTCAGTGATCAGGCGGCGCTTGAACGACTCGGGAACGACGGAATACGCGTCTTCGTCCACGTCCACACCGCGTGCCCGCAGCCAGCGGTACATCGCCTTCCAGGCCGCCTCGAAGGTGAACTCGAAACGCTGGATCACCGCGTCGCGCAGAAAGTCGCTTTCCGGCTCGGCCAGCGCTTCGTGCAAGCGCGTGAGTGCCCGCTCGAAATGGCTCAACGCAACGGTGAATCGATCTTCCATCGCTCAACCCTCCCGATACAGGGCAAACGGCAGCGGCGCGTAGTTCACGCCGAAGTCTTTCAACTGCCGGTTGCTCAGATACTTGGCCGGCGCGAAGACCAGATGTGGTTTCGGCACCGCCGGCGCATCCCGTTCACGGCCCCAGCTTTGGAAAGCCTTCGCACGCGACAGGTTCAACGCAGCTTCCGGGCTTTTTAGAAAGGCCAGGTCGGGCAGGTAGACCAGCCACACATGCACGTCTTTCGCCTCGCCCAGGTACCACTCGGGCGCGTCCTTCGGCCGTGGGGGTAGGCTGCCGCCGGTGGCAGTGTGGAACAGCCAGGCGCCGAGCGCATCGGCTGACGGCAGGTGCTCGCCGGAGAGCATCTTGTCGAAGTCGAGCGGCTCGCCCAGCGTGCAGTAAGTGAACTCGCCACCCAGCCCCTCGGCGCGTTCGGAAATGCGCTTCTCGCCTTCCACGCGCAGCACGCCGTCGTCGAGCTTCACGTTGATTTTGTCGAAACGCTTGTGCTCGGTGCTGCCCTGGTCAGCCAGGTCACCCTCGGCAAAGCCTTCGCGCGCCTTGATCGCCTCGACCTTCGCCAGCCAGACATCGGCTTTCTTGAACTGGGTGTACGTGATTTTTTCTTCCAGCAGCACCTCGCGCTGGTTGCCCACCCACGCATAGCCTTTGATGGCGCGGCGCACGCGCTCGGCGGTCAAGGTGTCGGCATAGGCTTCGCCCTCGACCAGGATGAAGCGTCGCGTGCCGCCGTCTTTTGCGTTGGCTTTGAGCACAGCGTGGGCCGTGGTGCCGGAGCCGGCGAAGCTGTCGAGGATGAGGGAGTCTTTTTCTGCTGCAAGCTCAATGACTCGCTCGATCAAGGGGACGGGCTTTGGCGTCATTGACCCGTCTTCTTGCGTCTTGATGAGGCCAAGCTCAAGTAGTGTTCGCTTGGCGTCTTGGGTATGGCCCACCTCTGAGTAGTCCCACAGCGTTTGCGGCACTCGCCCCTGTTTGACTTCGCTCAAGAAGCGTTTAAGTCGAGGCTGGTTGTTCCCGTTCTCCCCCCACCAGATGCGCTTGTCCTCGTTCAAAGATTCGAACTTGGCTTTTTTCACGCGCCAGTAGGTACCGGGTGGTGGTCCGTCAATGACACGGCCAGCCGGGGTGGTGATAGGGTACGTTCCCTCGCTGTAGTAGTTCCGAGCCGAAAGGTCGCCGGAGGTCCACACGCCTCGGGCATCGCGGTCAGGGTTCTCGAAACGCGCGTCCATCGCATCTGTACGCTCAAGAAGGTTGGGGCGCCATTGCTCCTTGTTCTTCGCAATCACGAGCAAGTAGTCGTGATCCTCCGAAAAGTACTTGGCCCCGGGCTTCGGCGAAAAATTCTTTCGCCAGACGCAGGTCGCAACAAAGTTCTCCTCCCCAAAAATCTCATCCAACACCATCCGCGCCCGGTGCACTTCGTTGTCGTCGAGCGTGATCCAGATCGAGCCGCTGTCACTCAGCAGTTCGCGCAGCAGCACCAGGCGCGGCCACATCATGGACAGCCACTTGTCGTGGCGCAGCATGTCGTCGCCATCGACCGGGTTGGTGCTGAGCCACTCTTTCATGATCGGTGAGTTCACGCCATCGCTGTAGCACCAGCCTTCGTTGCCGGTGTTGTAGGGCGGGTCGATGAAGATCAGATCGACCTGGCCTGCGTGGCGCGGCAGCAGGCTTTTGAGTGCGTGCAGGTTGTCGCCGTGGATGACGAGATTGCCGTTCAGGTCACCGCCGTTTGAATCTGCACCCGCTGCGCCGATGCCCTTGCCGGGCTGCGCCACCAGCGGGCGGTACGGCACCGTCAGGTGGTGGTTGTAGACGTACTCTTTGCCTTTGAAGACGATTTCGGGCATGGGGGATTCAGGGGCGTCTGATGCACAAGGCAGCTTTCATTATCGGGTGGCCGATACGCCCGAGGGAATGATGGGGTCCGCAGGCAGAATCGCCCGCATGTTCTCGCTGGACCGCTTTTCGTTCCACCAACTGCTGCTGGTCGCATTCCTGCTGATCGCCGGTCTGCTCAGTGCGGCGTCGCTGCGTGGGCTGTTCACGATCGAGGCGCTGATCACGCAAAGCAGTGACGGCGCGCAGCAGGCGGTGTCGCTCGGCGCCGCGGCACAGCGGCTGGCCGAGCGCAGCGTGACGATGGAGCGCGCGGCGCGGCAGTACCTGGTGCTCGACGACCCACTGCTGCGCCAGCGCTTCGACGACGCAGCGCGTGAAGCGGGTGATGCGTTGGACCAGCTGGCCACAGACACCCGCGACGTTGAACCGGCAACGGGCGACCGGACGGCCCTCGCCGACACGTGGCGCAAAACGCTGCTGACACTGCGCCAGCAGCTCAGCGGCGACGCCGACACGCTGCGCGACCGCGAACAAACACTCACCGCCGCCTTCCGCGAACTCGGCCAGATCAACATCGACCTCGCCGACCAGGTACGGCTGGCCACCGAGTCGCGCAATGCGGCGCTGCTGGAACGGCTGAAGTCGGGCCGCACCGAGCTGGCCCGACAGATCATCGCGGCGATCGCGGTGGCCGTGGGGCTGGCGCTGGCCTTCGGCATCTGGCTGGCGCGCCCGCTGAAGCGGCTGGAGTCGGCGATCGTCGGCCTGGGTGAAAACCGGCTCGACCAAGCGATCGACATGCGCGGCCCGGCCGACGTGCGCCAGCTCGGCCGTCGGCTCGAATGGCTGCGGCTGCGGCTGGCCGAGCTCGATGCCGACAAGGCGCGCTTCCTGCGCCATGTGTCGCATGAGTTGAAGACACCGCTGGCCGCGCTGCGCGAAGGCGTGGCGTTGCTGGAAGACGGCGTCACCGGCCCGCTGAACGAACCGCAGCGCGAGGTCGCGCGCATCCTGCGGCAGAACACCGCCGTGCTGCAGGCGCAGATCGAGGACCTGCTGCGCTTCAACACCGCGGCCTTCGACGCGCGCCGGCTGGTGCGCCGGCCGGTGGAATTGACAGCCCTGATCGCCAAGCAGATCGAAGTGCAAAAACTGCAATGGCAGGCGCGCAAGCTGAAGGTCAGCGTGACCGGCTGGCCGATGCAGGTGGAAGTCGATGCCGAGAAGCTGGGCACCGCCTTGGGCAACCTGCTGTCGAACGCGATCCGCTTCAGCCCGATCGGCGGGCGCATCGTCTTCGAGGTGTCGCGTTGGCCGGGCCGGGCGCGCATCGACGTCACCGACGAAGGCCCCGGCGTTGCCGCAGTCGACAGGGCGCGGGTGTTCGAACCTTTTTTCCGCGGCGAGCGCCAGCCGCCCGACGCACCGCGCGGCAGCGGCATCGGCCTGTCCATCGTGCAGGAACTGGTGCGCGCGCACGATGGTCAGATCGATCTCCTGATGCACGACGAGAATTCGCCGCCAGGCGCCCATTTCCGGATTGAATTGCCCCATGTTCCTGACCGTTGAGGCCGCCCTGCGGCGGTATGCGCTGCGGCCGCTGGCCGGTGTTGTCGTGGTCGCTATGGCGATCGGTGTGTCGGGCTGCTCGGTATGGCGGCGCGAGCCCCCGCCGGTCGCCACGCCCGCGTCAGCGGTGATCGCCACGACGCCGCTGGTGATCGCCGCAGCACCGAGTCCGGTGCGTGAACCCATCGAAGCCGCCACACCCAGCGACCTGGCCTCACGACGCGCGCTGGCCGACCACGAACAGCTGCGCAACCTGCCGCCCAACGAACTGGCACAGGAAATTGTCCGCCTGAGTGCCCTGCCCCCGGCGCCCGACACTTCAATCGATCTAGCGATGGCGCTGTTGCTGACGCGCAATGGCGGTGAACAGAACCGTGCGATCGGCCTGATCGAACCGCTGGCCAAGGGCGCGAAACCGGAATCGGAACCGTGGCAACCGATCGCTCGGCTGCTGCTGGCCCGGCTGCAGGAACTGCGGCGGCTCGAAGACCTGCTCGACCGCCGCAACCAGGAGCTGCGCGACAGCCAGCGCGATGTCAAACAACTCAACGAGAAGCTGGAAGCCCTGAAGGCGATCGAACGCAGCCTCGCGCCACGTCCCACCTCGTCGGCCGCGCCCGGAGCTGCAGCCACCGCCGCATCGCCCGATGCGATCCCGTCAGCGGCACCATCACGCGCCAAGGCGACTCCGCGCAAGGCGCCTTCATGAGCGCACCGGGCCGCTCCCGAGCGCTCATCCCGCAGCGCACAGCGCTGCGGGCAGTCCAATGAGCGCCAAGCTGCTGGTCGTCGACGACGATGCCGACCTGCTGCAGCTGCTGTCGATGCGCTTGACCGCGGCCGGTTACCACGTGACCGGCGTCGGATCGGCCGAGGAGGCGCTGGCGCACCTGGAAGCCTCGCGGCCACAGCTGGTGGTCAGCGATGTGCAGTTGCCGGGCCGCGACGGCCTCGCGCTGTTCGACGAAATCCGCAAGCGGCACCCCGCCTTGCCGGTGATCCTGCTGACCGCGCACGGCACCATTCCCGACGCGGTCGAGGCCACCGCCCGCGGCGTGTTCACCTACCTGACCAAGCCCTTCGACGGCAAGGCGCTGCTCGACAAGATCGCCCAGGCACTGGCGCTCGGCGCGCCGACTGCCCACCCGATCGGCGCCGACGAGGCCTGGCGCGCGCCGATCGTCAGCCGCTCGGCGGTGATGGCCGAGGTGCTGGCTGAAGCGAAGATGGTCGCTGCGTCGGATGCCAGCGTGCTGATCTGTGGCGAAAGCGGTAGCGGCAAGGAGTTGCTGGCCCAGGCGATCCACCGCGCCAGCCCGCGCGCGGCACAACCCTTCGTGGCGGTCAACTGCAGCGCCATTCCCGAGGCACTGCTGGAATCGGAACTGTTCGGCCACGTCAAGGGCTCGTTCACCGGCGCGGTCGCGAACCACCGTGGGCTGTTCCAGGCGGCCGACGGCGGCAGCTTGTTCCTCGACGAGATCGGCGACATGCCGCCTGCGCTGCAGGTGAAGCTGTTGCGCGTGCTGCAGGAACGCTCGGTGCGGCCGGTCGGTGCCAACCAGTCGCTGCCGATCGATGTGCGCATCCTGTCGGCCACCCACCGCGACCTCGATGCAGGGATGGCTCAGGGCCAGTTCCGCGAAGACCGTTACTACCGGCTGAACGTCGTCGCGCTGACCTTGCCGTCGCTCGGCGCGCGGCGCGAAGACATCCCGCTGCTGGCCAATCATTTCCTGTCGGCATTGAGCGAGAAGTACGGCAAGCGCCTGAACGGTTTCGCACCC
>JANXTP010000385.1 GCA_025352345.1 Burkholderiales bacterium
CACCGCGACGCCCATCTCGACCTGTTCGGTGACGGCCGACCGCACGATGTCATCGGCCACCGGCAGGTCGCCGAAAAACAGCGGTGCCTGTTGCTCGATGGTGGCCAGGGAAGCCAGGATTTGGTGTTTGGACACGGCCACGGGATACCTCCAGCAGGGGCTGCCGCGGGTCGCGTATCGCGCGAGACTGACCACGGTTTCTGCGTCTTCACGATAGCAAGCCGGTGCGCCGGAAAAGGGCAGAGAACAGGGCGCTGCAACCCGCTGTTCGGAGGATGGAGCGTCGCGGCAGTCAATCGTCAACACGGAGCCCGACCGTCCACAGGCTGTGCGCTACGGTGAACATCGAGGCATGCGCCAGGGCGTCACCGTCCTGGGCCAGGCGCACCCACGCCAGCGTGTCGTGGTGACTGCCCGGCAGCAGGTCGTGTGACCGTTCCGCCACCAGCCACGCATGCAAGCGTTGATACTCTGCGGATGGTGGCGCTGGGTCCATGCCAGCCCGACGAGGTCGCCGTAGCCCTCCTCGCGGCGCGCCGCCTTCATGTCGGCGTACGCCACGCGCATTTCAGAGTTCAGAGCGTCGGGCGGCACCGCGGCGATGAACCCGGCGGGCAGGCCGTGCCAGGCACCGTCGAGATAACGTCGGCAGTGGCCCAGTTCGTGCGCGGCCATGAGTTCGAGCGTCGCGTCGAGCAGATCGGGCTGAATGCGGGCCAGCGTTGCCTGCGCTTGCGGGTTGCCGCGCATCGAGAGCACCAGCTTGCATCGGCCCGCTGCGAACGCCAGCGCCAGCGGCGCGGCACCCGGCGTGGGCTGGGGCTGCACGACGATGTCGAGCGGCAGCCGGGTTTCCCTGGCGAAGCCGATGACCGGCCAGATCCCCCTCAGCCAGCGCATCTCGGTCGGGGTCAGCTCAGACGCCAGGCAGGCCGATGACATCAGCATGAACGACACGAATCCGGCAACGATTTTCGACATGCGAAGCCCCTCTGTTGAGGCGTCTTCGTCAGCTTGCGTTGGCGCTTGAGCGGATCCGTGGGGCCTGCGCCGAGAGCGTGCCGTCTGACACAAAAACGGGGCGGATCTCGCGTCAGTTCACGCTGTCGATCAGGCCCACCTCATGGCTGGCCATCAGGCGCTCGATGTCCATCAGGATCAGCATGCGCTGCGCGTTGCCGTTCTTCACGCAGGCGATGCCAGTGATGAAGCTGGTGTCCACGGCCGAGCTCATTTGGGGGACGGGCTTGATGGTGTCGTTGGCGAGGGCCACCACGTCCGAGACCGAATCGACCACGGCACCGAGCACGCGGCCGTTGACGTTGAGCACGATCACGACGGTGAAGTCGTTGTACTCGGCGCTCTCGCAGGCCAGCTTCAGGCGCAGGTCGATGATCGGCACGATCACGCCGCGCAGGTTCACCACGCCCTTGATGAAGCCGGGCGCGTTGGCGATGCCGGTGGGTTGTTCGTAGGAGCGTATCTCCTGCACCTTCAGGAGGTCGATGCCGTACTCCTCGGCGCCGAGGCGGAAGGTGAGGAACTCACCGCTTATCGCCGTCGATTTGGCCGTGGATTGCGCCGTGGATTGCGCCGTGGCGCGGCACGCGGCCGCGTGCTGGGCGATCTGGCTGGGGTCGGTCATCAGAACGACTCCCAGTCGTCGGTACCGGTCTTGGCCGATGCTGCGATCGGGCTCGCCGCTGGGGCCGGCGGGCTGGCCTTGAACGCCGGGCGCACGACGTTCTTCGCGCGGTTCGGCCCGCGGCGTTCGGCGTCGGGTGTGGGCCGCGCGACCGGCTTGCGTGCGATGACGGCGCCAGCGCTTGTGCCAGCGGCCGGACGACGAAGGCCGGGCGCGCTCGCCGAAGACGCCGCCGCGCCGCTGCCCGCTGTCAGCTTGAACACCGCCACGGCCTGCACCAGTTGCAGGGCCTGAACCTTCAGGCTCTCCGCCGCGGCCGCACTTTCTTCCACCAGCGCCGCGTTCTGCTGCGTCGCCTGGTCCATCTGCGTGACGGCTTCGCCGATCTGGGCCACGCCCGCGCTCTGCTCGACGCTGGCGCTGCTGATCTCGCCCATGATGTCGGTCACGCGCTGGATCGCGGTCACCACTTCGGTCATCGTCGCGCCGGCCTGGTCGACCAGGGTCGTGCCCTGTTCGACGCGTTCCACGCTGGCCGAGATCAGCGACTTGATTTCCTTGGCCGCTTCGGCGCTGCGCTGCGCGAGGCTGCGCACTTCCGAGGCCACCACCGCGAAGCCGCGCCCCTGCTCACCGGCACGCGCCGCTTCCACGGCAGCATTGAGCGCCAGGATGTTGGTCTGGAAGGCGATGCCGTCGATCACGCTGATGATGTCGGCGATTTTCTTGCTGCTGTCGTTGATGCCCTTCATCGTGGCCACCACCTGGTTCACGACTTCACCGCCCTTGACCGCGACCGTCGAGGCGCCCAGCGCGAGCTGGTTCGCCTGGCGCGCGTTGTCAGCGTTCTGGCGCACCGTGGAACCGAGCTCTTCCATCGCTGCGGCGGTTTGCTCCAGCGCGCTGGCCTGGCTTTCGGTGCGCGAGGACAGGTCATGGTTACCCTGGGCAATTTCGGCCG
>JANXTP010000389.1 GCA_025352345.1 Burkholderiales bacterium
CAAGCAACGCTATCCGCTGAAGCACGGGAAGAAATTGCTGTACTGGTGGGCAGCTGAATACCGGGTGCTGCGCGATGCCTCCGCGGTGCTCTTCACCGCCGACGAGGAACAGCGGCTTGCGGCACAGACGTTCCGGCCGTATCGGGTGAGGCCGGCGGTGGTCGGCTACGGTGTCGCCGTCACCGACGCAGCGGCCGGAGTTGACACCGAGGCGTTCTTCCAGCGCTGGCCTGTCACCCGCGGCAAGCGCCTCGTGCTGTTCCTCGGCCGTCTGCACCCGAAGAAGGGTGGCGACCTGTTGATCGAGGGGTTCGCGCAGGTGGCTGCGCGTGACCCCGCGCTGCATCTGGTGATGGCGGGGCCTGATGACCGCTCGGGCGTGCGCGCCGGCTGGGAGGCCCTGGCCTCACGCAGCGGGGTTGCGCAGCGGGTCACTTTCACCGGCATGCTGACCGGCGATGCCAAATGGGCGGCACTGCGCGTGGCCGAAGTGTTCGCGCTGCCCTCGCACCAGGAGAACTTCGGCATCGCGGTGGTGGAGGCGCTGGCCTCGGGCCTGCCGGTGCTGATTTCCGACAAAGTCAACATCTGGCGTGAGATCGTGGCCGATGACGCTGGCCTCGCGGGCAGCGACACGCTGGCCGGGACCGTCGACACCTTGAGCTGCTGGTTGAGCCTGGAACCGCCCCGCCGCACCGCAATGCGACAGCACGCGGTCGATTGCTACCAGCGCCACTTCCACATGGCAGTGGCCGCCCAGCGCCTGATCGACACGATCACGCCACACGTCCGTCATGCCGTTGACACACAGCAAGCCGTACTGACCGTGCAGGATCCGAGGCTCGATTCACAGCGCTGAAACAAACGCCGGCTACTGTCAGAGGCTGTGCAGCAAAGACAGTCGTTCCCGCCGGTCATGAAAAAAATCGCAATGCTGGTCGTCATGTTGGCAGGCCTGCTGATGGCGGGTCTGTCCCACGCCGCCTGGAACGCCGACTGGAAGCAGCGCGTCAAGATCGGCCTGAACACCGCGGCCGATGGCCTGCCCATTGCGGCTGCCGTCGATTCGCCTGCCGTGTTGATCCGACTGCACACCGGCAATTTCCCCTTCGCCGAAGCCAAGCCCGATGGCACCGACCTGCGCTTCATCGCCAGCGATGACAAGACGCCGCTGAAATTTCACATCGAAAAGTTCGATGGCCTGAACGAACTCGCCTTCGTCTGGGTCCAGGTGCCGAAGCTCGCACCGGGTGCCAAAGACGCTTTCATCTGGCTCTACTACGGCAACCCCGCCGCGGCGGCCGGCGACGACGCCAAGGGCAGCTATGACGCGGCACAGGGGCTGGCGTACCACTTCAATGAGCGTGAGCCACTGCCTCAGGACGCAACCGCCAACGCCAACCACGCCTTGCGTTCGACGGCCAAGGTGATCGGCACCGGCCTGATCGGTGGCGCATTGGCCTTCGATGGCAATGCCGAACTGGCGTTGCCCTCGACGCCTTCGTTGAAGTCGGGTGTCAACGGGCTGACGCTGTCGTTCTGGATCAAGCCGACCGATGCGGCCGATGCGCCGGTCTACACGCAGACCGAAGGCGCCGCGCCTCTCACGATTGCAATGCGCGGTGGCAAGCTGGAAGCGCAGTCGGGCACGCTGACCGCGACTGCATCGGCACCGCTCGCCGTCGGCACCTGGCAGCACGTGGCCATCGTCGTCAAGGACGGGCTGGTGATCTACCTGAACGGCCAGGAGGTCGCCAAGGCCGCAGGCAATGTGCCCGACCTGGGCGGGGCCGCGGTGATCGGCAAGGGCTTCAAGGGCGAGATCGACGAATTGCAGGTGTCGACCACCGCGCGCTCGGCCGATTGGATCAAGACCGCGGCAATGTCGCAGGGTCAGGATCAGAAACTCGTGGTCTATGGCCCTGCCGAGGGCGATGGCAATGGCGAGAGCGGCCCGTCGTACCTGAAGATCCTGCTGGGCGCGGTGACGCTGGACGGCTGGGTCGTCATCGGCATCCTGATGGTCATGTTCGTCATCAGCGTCTACGTGATGGTCACCAAGGCGGCATTCGTGCGCGCCGCCGCGCGCGACAACGACCGCTTCAAGGCGCAGTTCGACAAGTTCATGGTGAACATTGCATCCACTGGCTCCGAAGACGGCGCCGGTGCGGCAGGCGAGAAGGCGGCTGCCACGAAGTACCGTGCGTCGTCTTTGTACCGGCTGTACGCGTCTGGCGCGCAGGAACTGCGCGGTCGCTTCGACGCCTATGCGAAGGCCGGGCGCGAGATGGTGCTGACCGATCAGTCGATCAACGCGATCCGCGCCACCGTCGACGCACGGCTGGTGCGCGAGTTGCAAAGGCTCAATTCGCAGATGGTGCTGCTGACGATCTGCATTGCCGGCGGCCCGTTCCTCGGCCTGCTGGGCACGGTGGTCGGCGTGATGATCACCTTCGCCGCGATCGCGGCGGCGGGCGACGTCAATGTCAACGCCATTGCGCCGGGCATCGCCGCGGCGCTGGTCGCCACGGTGGCCGGACTCGCGGTCGCGATTCCGGCGCTGTTTGGCTACAACTACCTGACCAGCAAGATCTCCGAGCTGACCTCGGACATGCAGGTCTTCATCGACGAGTTCGTCACCCGCGTGGCCGAGAACCACTCGGTCTGATGGCGCTCACGCTGACCCACGAGATCACCCCATGAAGGTTCAAGGCCAGAAGGCCTACGACGACATCAACGTCACGCCGATGCTGGATCTGGCCTATGTGCTGCTGGTGATCTTCATCATCATGACCACCGCGTCGGTGCAGGGCATCAAGGTCAACTTGCCGAAGGCCAGTGCCGCGCCCAGTCTGGCCAAGCCGCAGACCAAGGCCATCACCATCCGTGACGACGGCCAGGTGTTCCTCGACACCTACCCGGTGACGATGCAGGAACTGGAGGACCGTCTGCGTCAGCTGAAGGCGGTGAATCCGAGCTTTCCGGTGGTCATCAAGGGCGACGCGAAAGTCCACTACGAGAAGGTCGTCGACGTGCTCGACCTGATGGGCCGGCTCGACATCACCCAACTCGGCCTGGTCACCCAGCGCCTGGTCAAGTAACGGTCGCTGCGGCGTCGAATCGGCGATCCCATGTACGACGACGAGCCGGAAAGCGGCCGCCCGTGGATCAAGACCGCTGCGCTGTGGCTCGGTGGCCTGGTGCTGTTGGTCGCGGTGGCCTTGCTGCTGATGAAGTTCCTGTCGGGGCCTTCGGCCAAACCGTCCGGCGTGCACCAGATCGCGCTGATCAAGCAGCCGCCGCCTCCGCCGCCGCCCAAGCCGCCCGAGAAGCCACCCGAGCCACCGAAGGTGAAGGAGGAAGTCAAGATCGATCAGCCGAAAGACGAGCCCAAGCCCGATGAGCCGAAGGCGGCCGACGACAAACCGGCGTCAGACAAGCCGCTGGGCGTCGATGCCGAGGGCGGTGCCGGCTCCGACGGCTTCGGGCTCGCGGGCAACAAGGGCGGGAGGGATTTCCTGACCACCGGCGATGGTCGCGGCGCGTACTACTCGGGCCTGTTGCAGCGCCAGTTCTACGAAGCCTTGTCGCGCAACCGCAAGGTGTTGAAGGAAGAGTTCAAGGTCGTCGTCAAGGTCTGGCTCGGCGACGACGGCCGGGTGCAGAAGGCCGACATCGTCAGCGGCTCCGGCAACCCGAAGGTCGATGACCTGATCCAGCTGACGCTGCTCGACATGACCCCGCTGAAAGACATCCCGCCGAGCTCGATGCGGCCGATGCAACTGCGCCTGAGCAACCGCTCGTGATCCCCCGCTGCCCTCGATTCAGATTCCGCATGAATTTCATTCCCTCTCGTTGTTCTGTTGTGCTGGCCTCGTTGGTGTGCGTGGCCGCGTCGGTGCGTGCACAGGAGGTCGACATCGACCAGGTGCGTGCAGCCACTGCCAAATTGATCGCGCAACTGGTGGACCAGGGCGTGCTGGCGCGCGACAAGGGCGAAGCATTGCTCAACGATGTCGCCAAGCCCGCGGCACCGCCTCCTTCGGCGGGCAGCGCCACCGCAGCAGCCGGCAACGGTGCAGCCTCCGCCAAGGGTGCGGCCGGCACGGTGCGAGTGCCCTACATCCCGGAATTCGTCCGCAAGGAACTGAAGGATGAAATCCGGCTGGAGCTCGCCGCCCAGGCCTTCCGCGAAGGCTGGTCCGGCCCCGGCGCGATCCCCGGCTGGGTGCGCAAGCTGGAGTGGGATGGTGACCTGCGCTTTCGTGTGCAACTCGATCGCTATGCGAACGACAACGCGCTGCAACCCAGCATCACCGACACCAACCGCAACCGCGCGCTGTCGCCGCTCAACACCAGCGAAGACCGCGAACGGCTTCGCTTTCGCGCCCGCATCGGCCTGACCGCCACCATCGACGAGAACTGGTCGGGCGGCGTGCGGCTGACCACCGGCAGCGCGACCGATCCGCTGTCGTCGAACCAGACACTGGGCACTTACAACAACCGCTACACCGTGCTGATCGACCGCGCCTACATCCGTTACCGCCTGGGCGACTACAGCGCCGTGGCTGGTCGCATGGCCAACCCCTGGTTCGGCACCGACCTGATGTGGGCCAACGACCTGAGCTTCGACGGCGTGGCCCTGCAATGGACGCCGAAGATCACCTCCGACATCCGCGGCTTCGCCACACTGGCGGCGCTGCCGATCCAGGAGGTCGAGCTGGCATCGGCCGACAAGTGGCTGTTCGGCGGGCAGATCGGTGCCACCCTGTTGCCATCGCCGAGCACCATGGGGGCCAAGCTGGGATTGGCCTATTTCCATTACGCCAGCCTGCGCGGCAAGCCCAGCGCGGCGGGTTCGACGGCGAACGAATACACCGCGCCCGCGTTCGCCCAGAAGGGCAACACCTACTACAACATCTCGTCCGATCCGAACCGGCCGCTGCTCGGGCTGGCCGCCGATTACCAGTTGCTGAACCTGACGGGCCAAGTGGACCTCCCGTCGATCGCCGGCAAGCGGGTGATCGTCACCGGCGACTTCGTGCGCAACTTCGGCTTCGATCGCACTGCGGTGAGTCAGCGTGTGGGCGCCGACGTGTCCCCACAGGTCAATGCCTATCACTTGCGGGTCGCGTTCGGCGACGCGGATCTGAAGGCGCTGCACGACTGGCAGGTGTTCGCCGCCTACAAGCGCATCGAGCGCGATGCCTTGCTCGACGCCTTCACCGACAGCGATTTCCGCCTCGGCGGCACCGATGCACGGGGCTACATCCTCGGCGGCAGCTACGGCCTGGGCAAGAACACCTCGGCCGCGTTCCGCTATTTCAGCGGCGACTCGATCTCCGGCGCACCGCTCTCGATCGACGTGTTCCAGTTCGACCTGAACGTCAAGTTCTGAGCGTGGACAGACCATGAACGCAATGCGCCCGATCCTGCTGTGCCTGCTGGTCTTGGGCTTGGGGCTCAGCGCCCCCGCTCACGCGGCCGACAAGACCGCGGACAAGGCGGCACGCCGGCTGCAGCTCCAAATGCAGAACCTGCAGCAACAGTTGCAGGAGGCACAGGATGCCAAGGCCAAGGCCGAGTCCGACAAGGCCGAAGTCGACAAGCAGTTGCTCGAGCAGACCGAGCAGGTCACGAAACTCACGGCGGCACTGCGCAAGACCGGCGACAGCCTGAAGTCATCGGACGCAACGCGCGCACAGCTCGCCGCCAGCGTCGCCGCACTCGACAAGCAGCTGGCCGACGAGAAGCGCAACCACGAGGAAGCTACTGCCCTGAAGGCGCGTGAACTGGCGGCCTACACCCGGCTGCGCGACGAGCAGCAGGCGAGCCTGCAACGCAAGCATGACGACCAGGTCGCGCAGGTGGCCGAGTGCACGACGAAGAACACCAAGCTGGTCCGTCTGAGCGGCGAACTGCTCGAGCGCTACCGCGGCAAGACGGTCAAGGACGTGCTAACGCAGCGTGAGCCGGTGCTGGGGCTCGGCGACGTGCAGATGTTCAACCTCGTCCAGGAGTACCGCGACCGCGCCGATGCCGAGCGCTACACCCCATCCTCCCCGCCGGCGCCCGCCGCCCCTTCCGTCAACAGGTGAATCCAACGAAATGACCCCCTTGTGCGCACTGAAGTTCGTCCCGCGCTCGATCCCGCTCAGCGTGATCTCCGCGACGTTCAGCCTCAGCCTGCTTGCCTCCTGCTCCAGCCTGCCGTCGGTCTCGATTCCATTCATCGATGACGCACTGCCGCCACCGATCGTCTCGGGTGGCGCTCCGGCGAAGTGGGGTGAACACGTGGACTTGACGGGTGGCGTCGTCATCACCGACCCGGCCTATGTGATCGGCCCGGAAGACGCGCTGGACATCGCGGTATGGAAAGACGAGACGCTGAAAGCCTCGACGCTGGTACGCCCGGACGGTGGCATCTCGTTTCCGCTGGCCGGCGATTTCATCGTCGCTGGCAAGACCGCCTCGCAGGTGCACGACGAGTTGGTCAAGCGCCTTGAAAAATTCATTCCCGAGCCGGTGGTCACGGTGGCGGTGGTGCGCGTGGCGAGCTACCGCATCTATGTGATCGGCCGGGTCAACAAGCCGGGGGATTTCCAGGCCGGCCGCAACATCGACGTGCTGCAGGCGCTGAGCATCGCCGGTGGCATGACGCCGTTCGCTTCGGAAGACGACATCCGCATCATCCGCAAGGTCGATGGCAAGACGGTGTCGATCCCGTTCCAGTATTCCCGCGTCCGCAAGGGCGGAGACCTGTCGCAGAACATCACGCTGAAAAGCGGAGACGTGCTGCTGGTGCCGTGAGTGCCGGTGGCCGTGATCGAAACCGTGATGTGTCTCGTTGTGGCGCGCTGCTGTGCAGTGTGGTGCTCGCGCGGGCCGTCGTACCTGGCGCAGCACATGCGGAAAGCTTTTCGATCGAGAGCAGTTCTGATGTTCGCGCCGAAGCCAATGACAACCTCAACTTGCAACCCCATTCGCCTGGCACCGTGAAGACACTGGCCTTGTCGACCACCGTCGGCGCGTCGCGCCGGGCCGAGAACTCGGCCACGTTGCTGAATGCGACCGTGACCGCGTTGCAGCAATGGGGCCGCGGCGGCAACGACCGCATCGACGGCGGTGTCAGCGTGACTCAGTCGTACAACGATGCATTGAACACGGTGAGCGCGACGGTGCAGTACACCCAGGACTTCAACAATCTGGTCCAGAACGCCGACGTTACCGTCAACCCGGGCCAGCGCCGTACCACCATCGTGTCGGCGGGTTGGGGTCGTGCGCTGACCGAGCGGCTCAGCGCCAACACCCAGGTGAGTGCCTCACAAACCAGCTATGGGCAACAGACCGCAGCCGTGGTTGCCAGCAACAATTTCCGCAATGCCTCGGTGTCTGCCGGGCTTTCGTATGCGGTCACCGAAATCGATACCGTGTCGGTGCAGACGAGTCATTCGGACTATCGCGCTGCTGGCGGTGGCAACCGGTCGTCGACCAATGAGGTCAGCGTCAGTGCCTCCCACGTGCTGGGCGAACGCAGCAACGCGTCGCTTCAGTTGGGCGTCTATCAGACCGACAGCAGCTCACCGCGCATCCGTTTCGCGTGCCCCGCAGCGCTGGTGCTGTGCCAACTCGGCCTGGTGCAGCTGATCGAGGTCCGCGATCAAGCCAAGACCTCGGGCACCGGCCTGAGCTACGGTGGCAGCTACCGCTATCAGTTCGGAGAGACGTCGTCCTTATCCTTCTCCTACGGCAGCCAGCAGTCCCCCAGTGGTGCGGAGGGGGTGGTGCAGAACAAGTCGCTGAGCCTGAGCTTCGGCCACAGCTTTTCCGAAACGCTGAATGGAGCGATGAGCTTTGCCATGTCTCGATCGACCTCTCAGGCCACTGTGTTGAACCAGCGGTCGCAGCGCAAGACGGTGGCCCTGTCGCTGTCCAAGCAACTGTCTCGAGATCTCAGCCTTCAGTCGAACTACCAATGGACCGAAGGCAACAGCGGCGGGGGCGGTGACACAGCGCACTCGAACAGCATCGGTGTGGCGCTGAAGTACGACTGGCCCACCTTCCAAGCCTCGCGTTGAGGAACGCCATGTCAGCCGTTGCACAAGACCTTTATCCCGGCAGCGACGCCGGACTCGACGCGGGCAAGACCCTGGGCGACTACCTGGGCATCCTGCGGCGGCGTCGCGGGCTGATCGGCCTGGTGTTCGCCCTGCTGTTTGTCATCGCCGCCGTGGTGGCCGTTGCACTGCCGCCGGTGTATCGCTCGACCGCGACGATCCTGATCAAGGAGCAGGAAATTCCCCAGGAGTTCGTGCGCTCCACCGTCACCAGCTTTGCCGACGAACGAATCCAGGTCATCAGCCAGCAGGTGATGACGCGATCGACGCTGCTCGACCTGGTCGACAAGTACGGGCTCTACGGCAGCGCACGCCAGAAGGAAACCAGCGAGGACATCCTCGACCGCATGCGGCGCGACATCAAGCTGACGCCGATCAGTGCCGAGGTGACCGACCGGCGCAGCGGCTCGCCGGTGAAGTCGACGATCGCCTTCAGCTTGTCCTACGACAGCGAGGTGGCGGCCAACGCACAGAAGATCGCCAACGAACTGACCACGCTGTACCTGAACGAGAACGTCAAGAACCGGCAGCAGAAGGCGGCCGAAACCACGCTGTTCCTCGACGAGGAACTGGCGCGCGTCACCGAGCACATTTCCGACAGCGAACAGAAGCTGTCAGCCTTCAAGGCGCGCAACCAGGGCCGCACGCCGGACCTGAGCCTCTCCAACCAGGTGAGCAGCGAGCGCGTCAACGCCGAGGTTCAGCGCATCGAGCGAGAGATCACCTTCCTCGACGAGCGCAAGTCGGCGCTGGAAGGGCAACTCGCCGACACCAAGCCAGCGACGCCGGTGGTGGGCAACGGCGGCACCATCCTCGAACCCGAGGACCGGCTGAAGGCCTTGCAGCTGCAGCTGACCAGCCTGACCGGCATCTACAGCGACGACCATCCGGACGTGAAGCGCCTGCGCCGCGAGATCGCCACACTGAAGGTCGAGACCGGCCTGCAGGACGACGCCACCGACCGCGAGAACAAGCTGCTGCAACTGCAGCAGCAGATCTCGCTGCTGCGCCAGAAGTACTCCGACGACCATCCCGATGTCGTGCAGTTGAAGCGTGCGTTCGCGGCGCTCGACAAGGCGGTGCGCACCGGTGCCGATGCTCCCGAAGGCCGTGCCACCGAACTCCGGCGCGCCCGCAAGCCCGACAACCCGGTCTATCTGAACCTGAAGTCGCAGATCGACACCACCAACGCGCAAATCCAGTCGCTGCGCAGCGAGCGGCAGGAAATGCGCGGCAAGCTCGAACTGTTGGACTTGCGGGTCAGTCAATCGCCGGAGGTCGAGCGCGAGTACCTGGAACTGGCGCGCGATCTCGACAGTTCACGCGCCCGCTTTCGCGAGCTGCGCGACAAGCAGATGCAGGCGCAGGTCGCCGAGCAGCTCGAACGCGGTCGCAAGGCCGAGCGCTTCACCTTGATCGAGCCACCGATCTTTCCCGAGAAGCCGTACCGCCCGAACCGCACCGTGATCCTGATGATGGGTGCGCTGCTCGCGCTGGCCGGGGGCATTGGCGCAGCGGCGCTGCGCGAGGCGATCGACCAGACGGTGCACAGCGCGCGCGATGTGGTCCGGGTGATGCAGGTGCCGATGCTGGCGGTGCTGCCGGCGCTGCCCAGCCCGGTGCTGGTGCGACGCCGCTCGCGCCTGCGCTGGATCGCCGCCACCGGCGCGTTGGTGCTGGTGGGTGTCGCGCTGGCAGGCTTCCACAATTTCGTGATGCCGATTGATGTGGTCTGGTACGGCCTGTTGCGGCGGCTCACCCAATGAAGGCCCCGATGAAGTTTTCGAACGAAGGCGCTCCTGACGCGGGCGAGCCCGGCGCCGTCCACGGTGCCAAGGTGCAGATGGTCAAAGCCGTGTCCACCGCGGCCGAGGCCGAGCAACGCGCCGAGCCGCTGCACATCGAGTACTCGACGACGCAGGTGATGGCCGATGCGCTGGTGCGGCTGCAACGCACACACGGTGTGGTCAAGCCGGACCGCTCGGTGCTGGCCGAGTCGTTCAAGATGCTGCGCAACCAGGTGCTGCAGCGGCTGCGTGCCGACGGCCACAAGCTGCTGGCGGTGACCAGCCCCCGGCGCATCGAGGGGAAGTCGCTCGCCGCCGTCAACCTGGCCCTGACCATGGCGGCCGACTATGACTCGGCGGTTCTGCTGGTCGACGCCGACCTGGGTGGCGGTGGCCTGCAGTCGATGTTCGGCCTCGACGGTGCACGCGGCTTGAGCGACCATCTGATGCACGGCGCACCGATCTCCGAACTGCTGGTCAATCCGGGCGTTGCACGTTTCGTGCTGCTGCCGGCGGGTCAACAGGCGGTGCTGAATTCGGCCGAGCTGCTGGCCACCAAACTGGCGCAGCAGCTGATCTCCGAGATGAAGCACCGCTATGCCGATCGCTACATCATCGTCGACCTGCCGCCGCTGCTCGACACCGCCGATGCGCTCGCTTTCCTGCCGCAGGTCGACACCACGTTGGTGGTGGTGGAGGAGCACACCACGTCGATCCAGGACATGGAAAGCATGGCCGAACTGCTGGCGCCGTTCAACCTGATCGGCACCGTGATGAGCCAGGCGCGCCAGACCGAGAAGGGAACCGGAGGCAAGGCGCAGACAGGTGGCAAAGCGCCTTGGCACCGGCGCCTGCTGTCCGGGTTGAGGGCGGTGTACGGTTCTGACAAGTCGCCTGCATCAGACTGAAGGCCGACTGGGCCGGCTCAGTCGGGCTATCCCAGTCTGAGTGACTGCGCACCGGCGTGTCATCGGCGCACGGCACATTGGGTTCACCACACCCGTTACCAAATGCTCATCCATCAGGACGCTGCGCGATGAAAGCCCTTTTTCGAATCTTGTGTTCTGCCGCCGCATTGAGCAGCGTCGGCTTGGCACATGCCGATCTGGCCAGCAGCCTGGGTGGTCCGATCACGCCGCCCGCCACAGTCGCATTCAGCAACACGAACGTGCTGACCGGTACTGTCAACGGGGTTTACAACTTCCTCGATACCTGGACGTTCACACTGGCCGCCGATGCCCATGTCGGGGCGGTTTCCACGACCTTTGACTTCGGTGCCGGTCCCGGCGGCCCGACCTACGGCATCTCGAACCTTCAGGTCAGATTGCAAACCGATCCGAGTTCAGGTCCGTCGCTGGTGTCGTGGCTCACAGTCACCCCGGTCGCGCCGGGATTTACCTCGTCGGTAGCGCTGATTCCGCCGTCACCACTCGGTGCTGGCAACTATTCGCTGCAAGTGCGAGGCACCGTCGGATCAACGGGCGCCTACGGTGGCTCGGTGATCGTCTCACCGGTGCCGCTGCCCGCAGCGTTGCCGATGTTGCTGTTGGGCCTGGGTGCACTCGGCGCCAAGGGTGCTCGCAAGCGCTTTCCAGCCGCTACGGCTTGAGTCGCCACAGCGCCGAGGTTTCCGATGACCAACATTGAAGAGTTTTCGCTGATTGCCGGGCAGCTCGCATGGCTGGAACAGCATGTGCGCGCCCAGTCGCCATCCCATGACCGTGACCGTGTCGACGAGGCGCTGAAGGCGCTGGTTTGCGCACGCGCGGTGATCGAAGAGCTGGCACAAATCGGTACGGCGATCGAAGAACCTGTCACTCCAACCCCGGGGTGATTTTGCTGCGGAGCCGAACTGTCGGCAGCCCGCGTGGCGCCGAGCGCAGTGGCCGCTCCCCCGCTGCCATGCGTGCGATGAGCACGCCGCCGAGCAGCAGCACAGCCCATTCGGGCAGCGTCGGAACATCGGCGCTGCCCGATGCGCTCGGCGACAGGACCACCGTTGCGGTGTTGTCGCTGGCCACGGGGTCGGGCACCTCGGAGCTGAGGCTCGCGCTCAGGCTCACGGCAGACGCCAGGCTGCCGATCTGCACCGAGAACGTGTAAGACAGCGAGGTGCCGCTCGGTATCTCCGATGCGGTGCACACGATGGTGGTGCCCGGTGCGGCGCAGGCTGCGGGCAGGCTGGCCACAGTGACGCCCCTGGGCAGCGCAACACTGGCGCTGACCCCCGTGGCCGATTGCGGACCGGCGTTGGCAATGGTCAACGTGTAGCTGACCGTGCTGCCGGGCGGGGCAGTCGATGGCCCGCTCAGGGTGACCGACAGGTTGGCCTGCGCGGTCGTGTTCAGGCTCCAGTTCAGGCTCACGTCGCCTGCACTGCCGTCTGCGCTGTCCACGGCCCACGAGTAGGTGGCACCGGCCTGCGCTTGGAAGCGCAGTGCCGACACCACGCTTTGCGCATCGGCGTTGTCATTGCCTGCAACGTGGCCCAGTGCTGACACCGCGTTCCCGCTGTACACATCGAGCCGGGTGTCGAAGCCGCTGCCCACGGTGTCCAGGCTCACCTGGCCTGCTGCCGGAGCCGTCCAGCGCCACCACACCGATGCGTTCGCCGCAGGCATCGGCTGCGGCTCGCCGGCTTCGTGTGTGGCGAGTCGGTTGCTGCCCGTCGTGCTGCCGCTGGCACCGCTGAGCACGATCGCGTTGGCAAAGGCATCGTTGCGCGGACGCGCGCTGGCGAGCAGGTTCAGCCGGGGATGTGTGCGGCCTGTGCGGGGGTCGGTGATCGGCGTGCCGTTCGCCGTGAGCCGCGTTTCGACGGCCGCCAGGGTCTCATCGGTAAAACGTCGCCGCAGCACCGCCAAGGCCCCCGCCGCATGCGGCGCGGCCTGCGAGGTGCCGCCGAAGTTGTAGCCTCCGGCGTTGATCAAGGCACCGGGCGCCAGCAGGCTGAGGTAGGTGGCGGCGTTCGAAAAGCAGGTCACTTGATCGGCTGCGGTCGAGCCATCGGTGCAGGCGGTGGCGGTGCCACCGGACCAGGCCAGACCGCCCAGGGCCTGGTCGTAGACCGCGCCGACCGACACCGCTTGCGGCGCACAGGCGGGGGCGCTCAGGCCTTCGACGTAGGCCCCGTTGTCGTAGGCGTTGTTGCCCGCTGCGACCACCACGCTGATGCCGGCATTGCGCGCGTTGGCAATCGGGCCTGCGAACACGCTGCCGCTGCACGTGCCGACGTTGTGGCTGCTGTCGCCCAGGCTCATGTTGATCGAGACGATGTTGAAGCTGCTGCGGTTGGCAATCGCCCAGTTGATCGCGCTGATGATGGCCGACGACGGGGCGCCGGTGGCGGTGAACACGTTGAGGCTGGCGATGCGCGCATCAGGTGCCACGCCGATCACGATGGCCGACACATTGGTGCCGTGCGCAGCGTCGGCGCCAGGGTTCGCGACGAAGGTCTGCAGCGCAGCGATGCGGCAGGACGCCGGTGTGCCGACCGCGGTGCAGCCACCGAATGCGCTCTGGGTCAGTTCGATGCCGTCGTCGATCACCGCCACAGTCGCCCCAGCGCCACGCAGTCCGGCAGCAGCCACCGCAGGCTGCCCGATCAGCGGCAGGCTCTCTGTCAGCACCCGCTGGTGCAGGCGATCGGCATGCAGCGCACGCACCCCGGGCCGCGCGGCCAGTGCGCGCAATGCTGCTTCCGACCGAACACGTACCGAGCGCAAAGGCAGGTGGCTGTAGTCGAGCAGCAGGTCGATGTCGGGGCGTTGCAGCGGGCGCATGGCCTGGTCTTTCAGCGTGCGGTAGCGGCTGGCCAGGCTTGCCAGCGCCGCGTCGTCGTCGATGCGCCGGGGCAGCCGCGCGCGGCGGGTGGCGGCACCGCGGTCGATGGCGCTGGCGTCCAGTTCGACGATGACGTCGACCGCCCCGGCGCCTTGCAAGGTCTGCAACAGCTCGTCGGGCAGTGGCGCAGCGAGGCCGAGATTGGCGCCAGACAGCAGCAGCGCAGCGAGAGCAAGGTGGCGTCGCATCAGCAACCCGGAGCGGAAGGGCTCGCCAGTCGCCGCGCCAGCACGATCGCCAGGGTGGCGGCAACCAGCCCCAGTGCCAATCGGCCGCCACCATTGAGGAAGACGTTCCACCCCACCAGCGGCGAGAACCGATCGGGTTCGTGCATGCGCAGTTGTGCCTCCCACAGCCAGGCCGCCATCGACAGCGGGGTGTCGAGCAGCAACACCGCAGCGAGCAGCGGCGCGGTGATCGCCAGGCGCAGCAGCAGCTCACGCCAGCGCGCAGGCCACGCCAGCACCAGCACCAGCGCGACGCACACGGGCTGCAGCACCGTGCCGATCGTGGTGCCCGCGCCGACCACCGATTGCGCGTCCGGCACGATCGCGCGTCCGCCCAGGACCAAGGTGTGTTCGAGCCTTGCCAGCGCGCCGATCGAGGCGTTGTGACGGTCGTCAACGAACTCGAAGCGCAGGATCTTGTAGTCGCTGGCGACGGCGCCGAGCGTCGAGGACAGGAGGGGCAGCAACAGGCGCACGGCATCACGCGAAAAAAAATACGCCGAGGCGAGCACCAGTGCGCTGGCCAGCCCCAGTCGCAATGCGAGGCGCGTGGCGCCGCTTGCCGTGGCCTGAAGCGGCATCGTCATCGCGTTTCGTCCGGCGGCGCGCCTGCGGCCGAGTGCCGCAGCCACAGGTGAAAGAAGAGCCCGGTCAACACGATCATCAGCAACGGTGCGGCGGTCGTGTGCAGCAGATCGAACAGCTCGCGATCGGTGCGGAACGAATAAAACAGCGCGACGATGCGCCATTGATTCAGCACGAACACCCACAGCAGTCCGGCTGCCAGGCCGAGCAGTCGCGAGCGCCACGGCAGCGCAAACACGACCAATGCAGCGGTGAGCATGAACACCACGTCTGTGCCTTCGCAGCCGAACAGCACGTTGAGCCCGCCGCCGGGTGCGACGATGCGCGTGCCTTGCGGGCTGGCGTTGGCCTGCGGCGTCAGCCCATTGATCAGCCAGGCGGCGCTGCGAACGGTCAACTCGTTCACCCACAGCCGCTCGATCCAACTGCCACGGGCGGCTTCCCAGGCGGCTTGCAGCAGCATGAACACCCCGATGAAGGCCGCCGATCGCCACAACACGCTGCGCAGCGGGGTTTCTGCGCAGCGCACCATCGGTCAACTCACTTCTGCGCGACCAGCAATTTCGCTTCTTCGCGCTCCGGGGCGTTGACCTGGCCGTCCAGGGCCTTCTTGATCAACTCGCGCGAGCGAGATGAGTCACCGCTCTTGTGCAAGGCCATTCCCAGGTGCAACTGCAGCAGCGGCGCGTTGGGAGACTGTTGCAGTGCCCGCTCAAGCACCGGCACGGCCTCGGCATACTGCGCCAGCTTGTAGTGGGTCCAGCCCAGGCTGTCCAGATAGCCGGGGTTGTTCGATTCCTTGAAGCGCTGGACCAGTGCCAATGCGCGGGTGAGACTGACCTTGTCGGGCTTGTACTCGGTCAGCAGGTAGGCGAGATTGTTGGCATAAGCGTCCTCATCGGGGGCGCGCTTCACCAGGGCCTCGTAGGCCGCGATCGCGTCGTCTTGTCGGCCAGCCCGCGACAGCCATTCAGCGCGGGCGGCCGGAATCGACAGGTCGGCGGGAATCGCCTTTTCGCCTTGATCCAGCACGGCGATCGCCGCGCCGATGTCGTTTTGCGATGCCTTGACACGGGCCAGGCTGAGGTAGCCCGCGGTCACCGACGGCGCGAACGCAATCATCTTTCGGTAGGCCGCCTCGGCCAGCGGCAGATCAGCGCGTGCGACCGCCACCTCGCCCCGCAATTGGTAGGGCAGCACGTTCTTCGGATCGCGCTGGGCCATCGCACCGATGCGTGCGTCGGCCTGGTCGAACTTGCGCTGGGCGATCAGCACGCCGATGGCCCACAGCACCGGCTCGGGCGATGCCGGTGCCAGGGCGCTGGCGGCGTCGTATTCCTTCAAGGCGGCGTCGTACTTCTTCTGGTCGGCATACAGGCGGCCGAGTTTCAGGAAACCGACCGGGTTCTGCGGGTACTGGGTCTTCAGCGAGGCGAAGGTTTGCTCGGCCCCCGCCGTGTCTTTTTGCACCAGGGCCAGTTGCGCCTTGAAGTCGTAGCTGCGCAGGTTTTGTGGGGCGGACTTGATCGCGCTTTCGATCTCGGTTGAGGCCTGCTTGTATTCCTTGGCATCGGCCATGTCGGCGGCCAGCAGCAGACGCAGGTCGGCGTTGTCGGGCTTGAACTTGACGGCGTCGGTCAGCACCTCGCGCGCCAACTGGGGTTCACCTGCCTTGCGGTGCGCCTGCGCGAGCAGGCTCACCACCTCGGGTGAGCCGGGCTGGTCTTTCGCCGCAGCACGCAGGTCGATGATGGCGTCGCTGGCCTTGCCTTCGGCCAGCAGCATGCGCCCGCGCATCAGCAGCGCGGCACCATCGCGCGGGCTGGCACCCAGCACCTCGGCCACCAGGGCGCGTGCCTGCGCGACCTTGCCCTGCGACAGCCAGTCCGCAGCCAGCTGATCGCGCGCCACCAGCGATGCCGGCGCCAGCTTGTCGAGGTCGATGATGTCCTGCAGCACACGGCGGGCGTCACTGGCACGGTCGGCGGCGCGGTACAGGTTGACCAGTCCGAAGCGCAGCGCCGTGTCCTTCGGCTTGTCGGCGATCGCCGCGAGAAACTCCTTCTCGGCCACCTCCCTGCCGCGCCGCGATGACAGGAAGTCCAGCAGCACCAGCGTGCGCTGGCTGTCGTCGGGTTCGGCTTTGACCGAGGCGCGGAGCACCGATTCGGCGAGGTCGAGTTCGTTGTGGCGGGTGTGGTGGAGCGCCCAGGCGTTCCACAGGTCGATGTTCTTCGGCGCCTGCTCGGTGGACAGTCGGAAAAAGGCGACCGCCTTTTGCAGCACCGGCGCTTCTGTCGATGCCCCGGCGATCTGCGCGGCCACCTGCAACAACGCCAGGTTCTTCGGGTCGCCCTTCAATGCGGCTTCGATAACTGCCAGGGCGTCGGCTGTGTTGCCTTGACTGGCGTAAAGACCTGCCAGCAGCATGCTGGCTTCAATCGGTGCTGCGGCCTGCTCGGCGATCAGTGCCTTGGCCTGCGCGATGGCGCCGGGCACGTCGTTCTTGCGCGCCAGCAGGGCGGCCTGGATGGTGCGAGCGCCGAGGTTCTTCGCGTCGACGGCCAGTACCTCGGACACCGCCTTGTCAGACTTGTCGATCTCGCCGGTCAGCAGGTAGATGCGCGCCAGGCCGACCTTGGCTTCGAGGTGGTCGGGCTTCAGCTCGACGGCCTTCAGGTAGCTGCCATAGGCGCGCTGGAAGTCGCGCTTGCCATCGGCGACCTGACCCGAGATGAAGTACGCCTGTGCGTTCTTCGGGTCGATCTGCAGCACATTGCGAATCTCGACGTTGGCCTTGTCCCAATCGGCGCTGCGCACATAGTCCTGGGCCTTCACCAGGCTGGACTGGACACGCTCGACTTTGCTGCTGCAAGCGACCAGCAGGGTCACGGCCGTGCCCGCGGCGATGGCTCGAATGGCGTGAGTAAGCTTCATGGTCTGCAATTCAAAGAGGGGTTGGGTGCGTGCCGTCCGCCGGCGTGGCGAAACGTGTCAGGTAGTCGTCGTAGGCATCGCGGATGCCGTGCTCCAGCGGGATCTGTGCTGTCCAGCCGAGCCGACGCATCGCCGAAACGTCGAGCAGCTTGCGGGGTGTACCGTCCGGTTTGCTGGTGTCGAAGACGATGCGGCTGTCGCAGCCGACCACGCGCATCACGGCTTCGGCCAGCTCCCGGATCGTCAGGTCGTTGCCTACCCCGACATTGATGCACTCGCCGATGTCGCGGGCGTCCAGCCGTTGCAGCGCGAACACGCAGGCCGAGGCCAGGTCGTCGACATGCATCAGCTCCCGCCGCGGTGTGCCGCTGCCCCAGACGACCAGCTCCGGCTGGCCCTCGACCTTGGCCTGGTGCGCACGGCGGATCAGCCCTGGCATCACATGCGATCCGCGCGGGTCGTAGGTGTCGCCCGGCCCGTACAGATTGGTCGGCATCAGGCACAGGAAATTCGTTCCGTACTGCCGGTTGTAAGCCGCGCAGCTCTTGATGCCGGCGATCTTCGCGATCGCATAGGCCTCGTTCGTTGGTTCGAGCGGGCCGCTCAGCAAGGCGCTCTCGGTGATCGGCTGCGGCGCGAACTTCGGATAGATGCAGCTGGAGCCGAGAAAGATCAGCTTGCGCACCCCATGGCGATGGCAGGCGTCGATGACGTTGTTCTGGATGGCCAGGTTGTCCCGGATGAAATCGGCCGGCTGCTCCATGTTGGCCAGGATGCCACCGACCTTCGCGGCCGCCAGCAGCACGCAGGTCGGGCGGTGTGATTCGATGAACGACATCACGTCGGACTGCACTCTCAGGTCCAGGTCACGGCGTGCGGCGATCAGGATGTCGCGGTACCCGGTTCGTCGCAGCTGCCGGACGATGGCGGAGCCGACCATGCCCTGGTGGCCGGCC
>JANXTP010000409.1 GCA_025352345.1 Burkholderiales bacterium
TTCATCGCCGTGCCCTCGTAGCCGCGCGCGAGCGGGATGGCGCGGACCTTGCCGTCGAGCTGGAAGCTCCAGGCGTGGTACGAGCAGACGAAGGCGTTGCCGGTGTTGCCCTTCAGGTTGCCCACCAGTTGCACGCCGCGGTGCGGGCAGCGGTTGTAGAGCACCTGGACCGCGCCGCCGGCCTGGCGCACCATGATCATCGGCTGGCGGCCGATCGTCACCGCGTAGTAGTCGCCGGGGTTGCGCACCTGCGATTCATGGCCGCAATAGACCCAGGTGCGTTCCCAGATCTTCGCCATCTCGGCGTCGAAAATCTGCTGGTCGGTGTAGACCGTCTTGTGGACACGGTCGGGTTCAACGAGCGAGTTCGGGTTCATCGTCGGCTGCCTCTCGAAAATCCTGCGTCGCGGCGACGCGGATGGCGTTGCGCCAGGAACTTGCGCGCTCAAAGTCTATGCCGGCCGCGGCGCTGCTGGTATCAAAAGCAGGTGGTCTTCCCATAAACTGCATGAATGACCAACCCGCTCGATCTGAGACGCCTGCGCCACCTGCGCAGCGTCGTCGCCGAGGGCAGCCTGACCGGCGCCGCGGTGCAGCTTGGGCTGACGCAGCCGGCGTTGAGCGCCAGCATCAAGTCGCTCGAAGCGGATCTCGGCGTCACGCTGCTGCAGCGCCATCGCTTCGGCGTCCACGCCACGCCGCATGCCGACGTACTGCTGGCGCATGCGCGCCGCATCGATCAGGAGCTCGACGGCGCGTGGTCGGCCATCGCGCGCCTCAAAGGCAGCGAGCTCGTGAGCCTGCGCATCGGCTGCGGGCCCGCGGAGGCCACCCGACTGTTGCCGATGGCGCTGCTGCGCCTGCGCAGCGCCCACCCCGCAATGCGCGTGTTCGTCGAGTACGGTCTGAACGAAGCGCTGATGCCGATGGTGCGGCGGGGCGAGGTCGACTGCGCGCTCTCGTCGATCCCGCGCAGCGCCGCGCACCCCGAGCTTCAACACGAGGCGCTGCACCTGGACAGCGCGGTCATCGTGGCGCGCACCGCGCACCGCGCACCCGCTGGCGGCGCGCCGCACGCTCGCCGCCAGGGACCTCGCCGCCTACCCCTGGGTGCTCGCACGCCACTGGGAGCTCGAGCGCCGCGCGCTGGACGAACTGTTCGCGCAGGCCGGCATGAAGTCGGTCGAGGCGCAGATCGAGACCACCTCCGCGATGCTGATGAAGACGATCGTGATGCAGAGCGACTTCCTGACGTTCGTGCCGCGCGAGATGATCGTCTGGGAGGAGCGCGCCAACCTGCTGCGCCCGCTGAAGGGCATCCACTCGAACTGGGAGCGGCACGTCGGCATCACGACTCGGCGCGACGAGCCGACCAGCGTGCCGGCGCAACGGCTCATCGCCGCACTGCGCGAAAGCGCGCGCGCGTTCAACCGGCGCTGATCGTCGGCGGCGTCGGGGGCTGCCTGGGAACGAGCGTTCGTCCTGCAGCGCTCAAGTCCCTGTGATTGGAAAAGTTTCCCAAACTCAGGAGCCCCTCGTTGGACGTGAAGGCCATCTCCAGACTCGTGGAGCGGACCGGATTGATGCTCGGATTCTTCGGGTTCGTCAGGCGTGACCCCGCGTCGGCCGCTGGCCGGTCGACCGCCGATTGGCGGCCCTTGGCGGTGCGCGGCAAGGCGCAGCCTCGCGACTTCGCGGACACCGAGCCCTTGGTCCACGGCGATCTGTCGACGTCGTCGAATGCGCACGGTCGGCGTTGACGAAGATACGCGGTGGGCTCCTGGAAAGTTCGCTACACCGTTGGAAGCGGCGCTGGTTGCGTTAGGGCTGACGGAGAATTACAATTTAGGCAACAGTAAGGAATCACCATGGCAGAATCGACCATCACAGCGAAAGGGCAGACGACCGTCCCGCTACAGGTTCGGAACAGCATTGGGGCTGCACCCGGCACCCGACTGGTTTGGCACGTGCTTCCCGACGGGGGGCTCATCGTGCGGGCAAAGACGAAGTCAATCTTGGACCTGGCCGGCAAGCTCAAAGCGCCGAAGGGTAGGCATGTCGCCGTTGAAGACATGAACGCCTGGCGCTGATGGCAGCGCTAGACACCAACGTCTTGATTCGCTTTCTGGTTCAAGACGATGCGGCACAACTTGCCGCAGCGAGGAAGCTGATTCGGAAGTGTGTGAACGAAGGCGAGACTCTCTTCGTTCCCGTGACTGTCTCGCTCGAACTCGAGTGGGTGCTGCGCTCAAATTTCAAGTTCGAGAAGCAAGCGGTAGTGCAGACGCTGTCGGACCTGCTGTCGTCGACAGAGCTGAGTTTCGAGTCCG
>JANXTP010000441.1 GCA_025352345.1 Burkholderiales bacterium
GCTTTTGAAGCCTTGCGCGGCAGTCCGGTGGCATCAGACTGCATGGGCGTGTCGGTGTACCGCTACAAGGTCTATGCCTTCGTGATCAGCGCCGGTTTTGCGGGCCTGGCTGGTTGCCTCTATGCCTATTCGGAGCAGTACATCTCTCCCAACACCTACAACTTCGAGCTGACGGTGTTGTTCCTGCTGGCGGTCATCATGGGCGGACGCAAGTCGCGCATCGGCTCGCTGCTCGGCGCGGCGATCATCGTGCTGCTGCCCAAGCTGCTGGATGACATCGTGATGTTCCGCTGGGTGTCGGTCGCCATCGCAGTGGGCGTGCTGATCGGTGCGCTTGTCTTCGTCCAGAAGGGCCGCAGCACCCTCCAGCGCGTGGCCGTGCCGGTGGTCGGCAGCGCCGCGCTGGCGGTGCTGTCGTTCCAGCTCAGTTCGATGACCGACTGGCGGCTGTCGATCTTCGGGCTGATCACGCTGTTCGTCGTCTACTACCTGCAGGACGGCATCGTCGGCTTCGTGCGCCAGTTGCTGAACCTGAAACCGTTGGCAGCCGACCATGCAGTGGTGACAGGTGAGGCCGACGCGGTCGGCCAGGCCGGCGGCGAGGTGCAGCGCGGCGACGTTCTCTTGCAGGCGCAACAGGTGCTGATGCAGTTTGGCGGCCTGAAGGCGTTGAACAACGTCGACCTGACGATCTGCCGCGGCACCATCCACGGCCTGATCGGGCCGAACGGTTCGGGCAAGAGCACGATGATGAACGTGCTCACCGGCATCTACCAGCCCACGGCGGGCACGATCGCGTTCACGAACAGATCGGTCGTCGGGCGCACCTCGTCGGACATCGCGCTGTCGGGCATCGCCCGCACCTTCCAGAACGTGCAGTTGTTTGGCGAGATGACGGCGCTGCAGAACGTGCTGGTAGGCCTGCACCACAGCTTCGACAGCCACTTGATCGATGTCGCACTGCACAGCCCGCGCTACCGCCGCGAAGACAGCGCCGCGACAGCCCGCGCGATGGGCCTGCTGCGCTTCGTCGGCCTGGCCGAGCTGGCCTACGAGGAAGCGCGCAACCTGCCTTATGGCAAGCAGCGGCTGCTCGAAATAGCCCGCGCACTGGCGCTTGACCCGCAGCTGTTGTTGCTCGACGAGCCGGCTGCCGGACTGACCGCGCCCGACATCAAGGAGCTGATCGGCTACATCCGCAAGATCCGCGAGCACGGCATCACGGTGATCCTGATCGAGCACCACATGGACGTGGTGATGGGCCTGTGCGACACCGTGTCGGTGCTCGACTTCGGGCAGAAGATCGCCGAAGGCCTGCCGGCCGACGTGCAGGCCGACGAGAAGGTCATCGAGGCTTACCTCGGCGGCCAAGCCGCATGAACGGCCTGGAGCAGACAAGATGCTGACCATCGACAAACTCGAAGCGGGCTACGGCAAGGTGCAGGTGCTGCACGGCATCTCGATCGAGGTGCCCAAGGGCAAGGTCGTGACACTGATCGGCTCCAACGGCGCCGGCAAGACGACGACGATGCGCGCCGTGTCCGGCATGATCAAGCCGACCTCCGGCAGCATCACGCTGACCGGCCAACGCATCGACGGCCTGGAGAGCTACACCATCGCCCGCCTCGGCCTGGCGCACTCGCCTGAAGGCCGCCGCGTGTTCGCCACGATGAGCGTGACCGACAACCTGACGCTAGGCGCCTTCCCACGCCTGACGGGCAGCCGCCCGAAGGGCGATGTGAAGGCCGACCTGGAACGCGCGATGGAGCTGTTTCCGCGTTTGAAGGAACGCCGCACGCAACTCGCCGGCACCCTGTCGGGCGGAGAGCAGCAGATGTTGGCGATGGCGCGCGCGGTGATGCTGAACCCTGAGATCGTGCTGCTCGACGAACCGTCGATGGGCCTGGCACCGATCCTGGTCGACGAGGTGTTCCGCATCATCGCGCGGCTGAAATCCGAAGGTGTGACGATGCTGCTGGTCGAGCAGTTCGCCGCCGCGGCGTTGAACGTGTCGGACTACGGCTACGTGCTGGAGAACGGCCGCATCGCGGTGCACGGCCCGGCCGACAAGCTGAAGAACGATCCGGCCGTGAAGGCCGCGTATCTGGGCGGTGGGCACTGAACACCAGGAAGCGCCAGCGCCGCACCATTTCAGAACGCATCAGACCTTCGGAAATGCACCAATAAAGACCGGTCCGACCTTCAGGCGCCCCGATATAGCGCCGAATAGTCGCACCAAATAGGCACTTAACTTGCTAATAAGGTGCGTCTCGGATTGAGTCTGGTGCGTTGTGCCCCGACACGGAAGACAAGGGGCTGTCGATGGATCAGGTCAAGCAGGGCACCGATGCTCTGTTCATTCTTCTGGGCGCCATCATGGTGCTCGCGATGCACTCCGGCTTCGCCTTTCTGGAGCTGGGCACGGTCCGCAAGAAAAACCAGGTCAATGCGCTGGTCAAGATCCTGGTCGACTTCGCCGTCTCGACGCTGGCCTACTTCTTCATCGGCTACAGCGTGGCCTATGGCGTTGATTTCTTCGGCAGCGCGCAAACGCTCAGCGAGCGCAATGGCTACGAACTGGTCAAGTTCTTCTTTCTGCTGACCTTCGCGGCCGCCATCCCGGCCATCGTCTCCGGTGGCATCGCCGAGCGGGCGCGCTTCGGCCCGCAGCTGGTGGCCACTGCGGTGCTGGTGGGGCTGGTGTACCCGGTGTTCGAAGGCATCACCTGGAACGGGCGTTTCGGCGTGCAGGCGTGGATCCAGGCCACCACTGGCCATCCGTTCCACGACTTTGCCGGTAGCGTGGTCGTGCACGCGGTGGGCGGCTGGATCGGTCTGGCCGCGGTGCTGCTGCTCGGCGCGCGCAGCAACCGTTACCGCAAGGACGGCGCAATCAGCGCCCACCCGCCATCGAGCATCCCGTTCCTCGCCCTCGGCGCCTGGGTGCTGACCGTGGGCTGGTTCGGCTTCAACGTGATGAGCGCACAGACCATCGACAAGATCTCGGGACTGGTGGCGGTGAACTCGCTGATGGCAATGGTCGGCGGCACGCTGGTCGCCACATGGATGGGCCACAGCGATCCCGGCTTTGCCTACAACGGCCCGCTGGCCGGGCTGGTGGCGGTGTGCGCCGGCTCCGATGTGATGCACCCGGCCGGCGCGCTGGTCACCGGCGGCGTGGCCGGGGCGATCTTCGTCTCGCTGTTCACGCTGACGCAGAACCGCTGGAAGATCGACGATGTGCTGGGCGTGTGGCCGCTGCACGGCCTGTGTGGCGCCTGGGGCGGGATCGCCTGTGGCGTGTTCGGCCTGCGCTCGCTGGGCGGGATGGGTGGCGTCAACCTGCCGGCGCAGTTGCTGGGCACCGCGCTGGGCGTGGTCTGGGCGTTCGCAGGGGGGCTGCTGGTCTACGGCGCGGTGAAAGCCGTGATCGGCCTGAGGCTCTCGGCCGAAGAGGAGTACGACGGGGCCGACCTGTCGATCCACCGGATCGGCGCCACGCCCGAGCGCGAAGTCAGCTGGTGATCTGACGCAACGGCCGCGCTGAGCACGACGCCATGCCTGCGCTCAGCGGAACATGTCCAGCATGCGCTCCAGCGCTGCGATGAACGGCATCTGCATCAGCGGCAGCGTCAGCGTCACGCCGATCAGGCCCACCGACATCGTGATCGGAAAGCCGATCGCGAAGATGTTCATCTGCTGCGCCACGCGCGCGATGATGCCCAGCACGAGGTTGGTGAACAGCAGCATCGCGATCAGTGGCAATGCGATCCACAGCCCGAGGCTGAAGATCTCGGCGCCCCACAGCTCGGGCCGCACGGCCTTCAGGAAGGCGAACGGCGCCTCGCCGACCGGAAACGCCTCGAAGCTCTGCGCCACCGCGGCAATCAGCAGCAAGTGGCCGTTGATGACGATGAACAGCCAGCTGACGATCGCGCTGAAGAAGGAGCTGAGCGCAGTGCTCTGGCTGCGGGTCATCGGGTCGAAGAAGCCGGCGAAATTGAGCCCCATCTGCAGCCCGCCGATCTCACCGGCGAACTCGACGGCAGCGAACACGATGCGCACCGCGAAGGCGATCGACAGACCGATCAGCACCTGCTGCACCACCAGCATCAGCGCCAGCGGCGAATCGAGCGCAACCACCGGCATCGCCGGCAGCGACGGCTGCATGACGAAAGCGATCAAAAACGACATCGCCACCTTCAGCCGCATCGGCACACTGCGCTGGCCGATCACGGGCATCGTGCCGAGCATTGCCAGCACGCGCAGGAAAGGCCACAGCAGCGGGCTGACCCAGGCCCAGACCTGCGCCTCGTTGAAGGTCAGCATAGCATTTGAAGATCAGCCGACGACGGACGGGATAGCCTGGATCGTGCGCTGCAGGTATTCGACCAGCGTGGTCAGCATCCACGGCCCGACGATGGTCAGCACACCGACGGCCGCGAGGATCTTCGGCACGAACGACAAGGTCGGCTCGTTGATCTGCGTGGCCGCCTGGAAGATGCTGACCAGCAGGCCGACGCCCAGCACCGTCAACAGCACCGGCGCCGAGACCATCAGCAGCATGTGCAGCGCCTGCTGGCCGAAGGTGAAGACTTGTTGCGAATCCATCGGGAGTTCTCAAGCGAAACTGGCGGCCAACGAACCAAGAAGAAGATTCCAGCCATCGGCCAGCACGAACAGCATCAGCTTGAACGGCAGCGCAATCAGCACCGGGCTCAGCATCACCATGCCCAGGCTGGTCAGCACGCTGGCCACGATGATGTCGATGACGAGAAAGGGCACGAAGATCAAGAAACCGATCTGGAACGCGCTCTTCAGCTCGCTGGTGACGAAGGCCGGCACCAGCACCTTGAACGGTACGTCGGCCGACTTGACGGACGGGTCGATCTTGCCCAGCTTGGCGAACAGCATCACATCGGCCTGGCGCGTCTGCTTCAGCATGAACTCGCGCATCGGCACCTCGCCGCGCTTCAGCGCTTCGTCGAAGGCAATCTGGTTGGTGTTGAACGGTTCGTAGGCTTCGGTGTAGACACGGTCGATCGTCGGCCCCATCACGAAGAAGGTCAAAAACAGGCTCAGGCCGACCACCACCTGGTTCGGAGGCGCCGACTGAGTGCCCATCGCCTGGCGCAGCAGGCTGAGCACGATGACGATGCGGGTGAAGCCGGTCATCAGCAGCAGCACCGCCGGCAGGAAGCTCAGCGCGGTGAAGAACAGCAAGGTCTGGATCGGCACCGAGTAGCTGGTGCCTTGCGCGCCCTGCCCGATCACCAGCGGCAGGTTGGCGCCGGCGCTCTGCGCGAAGGCCGCGCCACTGACGCAGGCCAGCAAGAGGCCAGTCAAGGCGGTCAGCCCACGCGAGCGGATGGGTGCTCCCCGCGTGAAACGCGGGGCCTCAAGACGCACGGTCGGCTCCCGCGGCCGGGCCGCGCAGACGCCCCAACACCTGGGCGAACGAGCCTGCGACGCCGCCAACCGGTGCGATCGGCGCCGCGGCATCGGCGGCGGGCTCCATCGTGTGCAGTGTCGTAATGCTGTGCGGCGTGACGCCGAGCACCAGCCAGCGACGCTGATCGCCCTGCCCGACCTCGACGGTCAGGATGCGTTGCGAGGTCGACAGCGGCAGCGCCGCGATGCTGCGCATCGTGCCGCCCGAGGCGGCGCCGCCCAGCGGCGTGCGCTTGAGCAGCCACAGCGCCAGCGGGATCATCACGATGATCGCTGCGAACCACAGCAGCGAAGTCCAGGGCATGGTGTTCATCGGTGCGGCCGTGCGCGATCAGGCATCAGCCGCCGCGGCTCAGGCGCCGCATGCGTTCGCTCGGCGTGACGATGTCGGTGAGGCGGATGCCGAACTTGTCGTTGACGACCACCACCTCGCCCTGCGCGATCAGGTAGCCGTTGACCAGCACGTCCATCGGCTCGCCGGCCATTGCTTCGAGCTCGACCACCGAGCCCTGGGCGAGCTGCAAGATGTGCTTGATCGGGATGCGGGTGCGACCCAACTCCACGGTAAGCTGCACCGGGATGTCGAGGATCATGTTGATGTCGTTGCCCGCCACCGCGCCCGAGTCACTGGCGAAGTTGGTGAACTTGGCCGGCGCCACCGAATCGACGGTGTTCTGCAGGGCCGAGGTGAACGGGTCATCGGACGACACCGTCGTCGATTCCGGTTTCGTTTCGGCCAGCGCGGCGGCCCACTCGGCGGCCATCGCGTCTTCTTCGGCTTGCTTTTGTGCGGCGGCATCAGACATTGCTTGCTCCCAGCCAGCCCGTGTTCGAGCTGGTCAACAGTTGATCGACCTTCAGCGCATAGCGCCCATTCGCGATGCCGTAATGGCACTCCAGCACCGGCACACCAGAAATCTTCGCCTCGATGCCCGGCTGCAGGTCCAGTTCGATGAAGTCACCGGCCTTGAACGACAGCAGCTGTTCGACAGTGGCCGGCGCGGTGGCGAGTTCGGCCACCAGTTCCACGTCGGCGGACTTGATCTGCTCTTTCAGCAAGTTGACCCAGCGGCGGTCGGGCTCGGCACTGTCGCCTTGCATCGTTGAATACAGCACGTCACGGATCGGCTCCAGCGTCGAATACGGAATGCAGAAGTGGATCGTGCCGGTTGAATCGCCGATCTCCAGCGTGAACGAGGTCGCCACCATGATCTCGCTGGGGGTGGCGATGTTCGCGAACTGCGGCTGCATTTCCGAGCGCTGGTATTCGAGCTCCAGCGGGTAGATGCCGACCCAGGCCTTCTTGTATTCGGCGGTGATCACCTCGACCAGCCGCGTGATGATGCGCAGCTCGGTCGGCGAAAAATCACGCCCCTCGATGCGTGTGTGGTACTTGCCCGCGCCGCCGAACAGCGCATCGATCACCGCGAACACCAGTGTCGGGTCGCAGACAATCAACCCGCTGCCACGCAGCGGCTTGACGCTGACGATGTTGAAGTTGGTCGGCACGACGATCTCGCGCAGGAAGGCGCTGTACTTCTGCACCTTGATGCCGCCGATCGACACCTCGGGGCTCTTGCGGATGAAGTTGAACAGGCCGATACGGATGTTGCGGGCGAAGCGCTCGCTGATGATCTCCATCGTCGGCATGCGGCCGCGAACGATGCGCTCCTGGCTGGCGATGTCGTAGTCGCGGATGCCACCCGAGGGCACGTCCTCGGCTTCGAGCTTCTGGCTTTCGCCGGTGATGCCCTGCAACAGGGCATCGACTTCGTCTTGCGACAGGATCTGCTGATTCATGAGGGCTGCGCGCTCACTGAATGATGAAGCTGGAGAAGTTGACGCTGACGATCGGGTTGTGCTCGACCGGCTTCTTCTTTTTCTTCTTCGGTTTGTCGGCGCCATCGGCCGAGGTACTCGGCTCCGCCGCCGGCGTGTCAGCCACGATGTTGATGCCCATCGGGCGCACCGACTCGCGCATGATTTCGGCCGCGAGCAGTTCCTTGCCGCTGCGCTCCAGCAGTTCAGCCGAGGTCTTGTGGGCCAGCACCATCAGGATGCCGTTGCGCACGGCCGGCAGGTAGAGCTTCAGTTCGTCGGCGACATGCGCGTCGTCCACCTGCAAGGTGACGCCGATCTGCGCGAAACGCTCTGCATCGCGGTCGGCCAGGTTGACGACGAACGGGTCCAGCGCCACGAACACTGGCGGCACCTTGTGCTCGTCCTTCTTCGCGTGCTCTTCCTTGGCCACGGGCGCGTCGCCATCCTCGGCGTCCGCCGCGGCTTCGGCTGCTGCCTTCTGCTTGAGCATGTAGGCCGCGACACCACCACCGATCAGCAGCACCGCCAGCACCGCCGCGATGATGATGATCAGCTTCTTCTTGCCCTTCTTCGGCACGACGACTTCGGCATCGACAACAGGGGGGGCAGCGGCGGCAGTGGCCATGACGGATCCTTCAGATAAGAGTCTCAGGTCGGTGGCGCCCTGTGGAGGGGCCGCACGCCGACGTTCAAATCATTATCAAAACGGGCCGTCGGAGCGAAGCGTCGATAAGGGACGGAAAGAGGGGGGAATTGAGGCTTGCGTTTGGCTGCGCCAGGCTGGGTCCTTTGTCCTGACGGACGGGGTTTGCCTTGCTGGCACTGCGTCGGGTCCCGCCCCGGCTGCCGAGTAACTTTCATTTGCGGGCCCAAATGAAAGTCACCAAAGCAAAGGGCCTCAACACCAGCCCATTTGATCGGCTCGCTTCGGCTGGCCGCCCACTTCAACGGCTCTGGCCCGAGAACACTCTCCGAACTACTTCAGCGGTTACCTCGCTCAGGTTC
>JANXTP010000418.1 GCA_025352345.1 Burkholderiales bacterium
GAACCGGCCCGGGGGACATGAACGCAACACAGCGGCCCACCGCAGCGCTCACGCCCTGGTCTCCGCCGCGGCGGAACGTCAGCTCACGCCGCCAGAAAGTGCTCCCGGTAGTAAGCCAGTTCCTCGATCGACTCCCGAATGTCGGCCAGCGCCGTGTGGGCCTGGGCCTTCTTGAATCCGTCGAGGATGCCCGGCTTCCAGCGCTTGGCCAATTCCTTGAGCGTGCTGACGTCGAGGTTGCGGTAGTGGAAGAACGCTTCCAGCGTCGGCATCGTCTTCGCGAGGAAGCGCCGGTCCTGGCAGATGCTGTTGCCGCACATGGGCGATTTGCCCCTGGGCACGTACTGCTGCAAGAACGCGATGATTTGCGCCTCAGCCTGCGCCTCGTTGAAGGTCGATGCCTTGACCCGGTCGATCAGCCCACTGCGGCCATGCGTGCCCTTGTTCCACGCGTCCATCGCGTCGAGCGTGGCGTCGCTCTGGTGAACCGCAACGGTCGGGCCCTCGACGTGCAGGTTCAGCTGTGAATCGGTGACGATCACCGCGATCTCGATGATGCGGTCGGTCTCCGGGTACAGCCCGGTCATCTCGAGGTCGATCCAGATCAGGTTCTGGTCGTTCTTTGCCAGTGGGGTGGTCATGGTGTGTGCTCCTTGCGAGGATTGTCTTACGGCCACCGTGGCGCCCTGCTTCGCCCTCTACACTGCGTTGCGTCACCCACTTCCCGCACACCCTTGAACCACCCTGCCTCGCTGCTCGCGCTGCTGTTTGCCGCCGCTCTCGTCGTTTCCCTGCTGATCCGCTTCTGGCTCGCCGCACGGCAGATGCGCCACGTGGCGACCCACAGCGATGCGGTGCCTGCCGCCTTCGTCGACACCGTCACGCTCGACGCGCACCGACTTGCCGCGCGCTACACCCTCGCCAAGGGCAGCTTCGGCCTGTGGACGATGGCCTTCAGCGCAGCGCTACTGGTCGGCTGGACGCTGCTCGGCGGGCTCGGCGGGCTGAACAACACGATCCGCGAGGCGGTGCAACCGACCTATGGCGACATGGCCTACCAGCTGGCCTTGCTGGCTGCGTTTGGTGTGATCGGCTCGCTGCTCGATGTGCCGTTCGATCTGTACAGCACCTTTCGCATCGAGCAGGCCTTCGGCTTCAACCGCATGACCTGGAAGCTCTACCTGGTCGATGCGCTGAAGGGCATCGTGCTGGGCGCGCTGATCGGCCTGCCGCTGGCTGCCGGCATGTTGTGGATCATGGGCAGCGCCGGCCCGCTGTGGTGGCTGTGGGCCTGGGGCGCGTGGATGGGGTTCAACCTGCTGGCACTGGTGCTGTACCCGACGCTGATCGCACCGCTGTTCAACAGCTTCAAGCCACTGGCCGACACTTCGCTCGAAGCGCGGGTGCAGGCGCTGATGGCCCAATGCGGCTTCTTCGCCAAGGGCTTTTTCGTGATGGACGGCAGCAAGCGCTCGGCCCATGCCAACGCCTACTTCACCGGTTTCGGCGCGGCCAAACGGGTGGTGTTCTTCGACACGCTGCTCGACAAGCTGCTGCCCGGCGAGGTCGAGGCGGTGCTGGCGCACGAGCTGGGTCATTTCAAGCACCGGCACGTGCTCAAGCGCATCGCCTCGATGTTTGCGATCAGCTTGGCCGGCTTCGCGGTGCTGGGCTGGATGTCACACAGGATCTGGTTCTACGCGGCCTTCGGCGTGCAGCCCTCAATGACGGCGCCGAACGACGCAGTCGCGCTGCTGCTGTTCATGCTGATCGTGCCGGTGTTCAGCTTTTTCGTGTCGCCACTTTTTGCCGGGCTGTCGCGCCGCCATGAGTTCCAGGCCGATGCCTACGCCTGCGCGCAGGCCAGCGGCCGTGACCTGTCGTCGGCGCTGCTGAAGCTCTACACGGACAACGCCTCGACGCTGACGCCAGACCCGCTGTACGCCCGCTTCTACTACTCGCACCCGCCGGCCGCTGAACGGCTGGCGGCGATGCGGGCACTGGCCGTGAACCCATGATCGACATCAGCGGATCGGCGCCTTGAGCAAGGCGAAAACCGACGGCGTGCAGACCACCTCGGGGCTGGTTGTCTCGGGCTTCGGCCGCCACTACGTCGTCGAGTCCGCCGCCGGTGTGCGCACCATCTGCCACCCGCGCGGCAAGAAGAGCCTGTGCGTTGTCGGCGACCGGGTGCGCTGGCAGATCACCGGTGACGAAGGCGTGATCGAGGAACTCGAAGAGCGCCGCAACCTGCTGTTCCGCCAGGACGAATGGAAGACCAAGGCCTTCGCCGCCAATCTCGACCAAGTGCTGGTGATGGTGGCGGCCGACCCGGTGTTCAGCGAATCACAGCTGGCGCGCGCGCTGATCGCGGCCGAAAGCGCCGGCATCGCGGCCAGCATTCTTCTGAACAAGTCCGACCTGCCGCAGATCACCGCGGCACGCGAACGGCTGAAGCCCTATGCCGCGATGGGCTACCGCGTGGTCGAGGTGGCGCTGAAGGCGCAGCCCGAGGCCTCGCATGCATTGATGATGCCGTTGATGGCGGGCCAAGCCTCGCTCGTACTGGGGCCCAGCGGCACCGGCAAGAGCACGCTGATCAACCTGCTGGCGCCCGATGCCCGTGCGCAGGTCGGCGAGGTGTCGCAAGCGCTGAACTCAGGGCGACACACGACGACCTCGACGCAGTGGTACTGGCTGGATGCTGAACGCCACACCGGCCTGATCGATTCACCGGGATTTCAGGAATTCGGTCTGAAACAGGTCGATGCGCAGAAGCTGCCGGCGCTGATGCCCGACCTGCGCGAGGCGTCGACGCAGTGCCGCTTCTACAACTGCACCCACCGCCAGGAACCGAGCTGCGGCGTGCGGGAGGCGCTGGCGCAGGGCGCGATCAGCGAATCGCGCTACCGAATCTACGGCGAGATCCGCCAGGAACTGGAAGGCGCGCGCTGGTAGGCGTGCCTGGAGATCACCCCACCAGATTGGCCAAGGTCAGCAAGGCCAGCAGAAACATCCACAGCACCACCGAGCGCCAGACCAAGCCGACGATGCTGCGCAAATGGCCGAGCACCGGCGTCATGCCGGCGGTCGAGCCGACGGCGGCCAGGTCTTCGAAGCCGACGCCCTTGTCGAAGGTTTTCGATCGGTCCGGGGTCACGCCCGGCGCGGCCATGCCGCCCAGCTGCACCCCGACGGCACCAGCAGCGGCGGCCAGGATGATGCCTTCGTTCGGATGCCGCCACAGCTCGGCATCACGGCGCCAGCCGTTGATCGCTTCCTCGAAGTTGCCGACCACCGCAAAGCCGAACGCTGTGAGCCGTGCCGGAACGTGATCCATTAACCCGAACAGGCGCTGCGACAGCACCATCAGCCGCTCGTTGGTCGGCTCGCCGATGGTGCGGCTGCGAAAGGCCCAGTAGCGGCTGGCGAACTCGGCACAGCGGTACAGCACCGCGCCGGCCGGACCGAAGCCCAGTGACGACAACACGACGAACCAGAAGAACACACCGAACACATGGCGGTGCGCGGCGAGCAACGAATGCTCGATCACATGGCGCAGCAACTCGGTGCGCGGCAACTCGCTCACGTCGAGGTGACGCCACTCGGTCAGCAAGCGGCGCGCCTCGACTTCGTCTTCGCGGTCGAGCGCATCGCGGATGTCAGTGAAGTAATGGCTGAACTGGCGGAAGCCCAGCGTCAGGTACAGCACCGCGACATTCCACACCAGCCCGAGCAGCAGGCTGTAGTGCGCGATGCCCGCATGCACCACCCACACGACCATGCCAGGGAGCACGACAGTGATGATCCAGACGACCCAGGCGTGGCGGTCGCGGCCGGCGTCGAAATTCCGGCCGACCCAGCGCTGCCACGACGTCATGGCCGAGTGGATCGCCGAGCCGCGCTGCAAGGGCTTGAGCTGTTCGAGCAGCAGCGCCAGAAGGACCGAGAAAAGACTCATCGCGAGCGATGATAGCGGCCGGTCGCTTGGATCACTGGGTGATCAGGCCGAGACGAAGCGGTAGAAGTTGCGCAGCATCGCCGCGGTAGCGCCCCAGATGAAACAGGACTTCGGCGACCCATCGGCCGCCTGCGTGATCCACGGCATTGACAGGAATTCACGGGCGTTGTCACCTTCGCCTACCGCATGACGTCGGTGGTGGGCCGGCGTCATCAGGTAGGCCAGCGGCACCTCGAAGACCTCGGCCACTTCGGACGCATCGACCCGCAAGCTGAAGCCCGGCTGCACCAGCGCTACCACGGGGGTGACGATGTAACCGGTGACGGTGATGTAGTGCGGCAGGGTGCCGAGCACCTGCACGAAGTCTCGTGTCAGACCGATCTCTTCCTCCGCCTCGCGCAGCGCGGTGGTGATGGGCGTCAGGTCTTCCAGTTCGGCCCGGCCGCCGGGAAAACTGATCTGTCCGGGGTGGTCGCTGAGGTGCTCGGCGCGCTGGGTCAGCAGCACCATGGTCTCGTCACCGCGCAGCACCAGCGGCACCAGCACTGAGGCATGCACCGGCGCCCGCGGCAGTTGCAGGCGATCGGCTACATGCTCGGGCTGCCAGACCGGCGAGCGTTCAAATCGGTCGCGCAAGGCGGGCGCCGACAGTCGATCCAGAGGCACCGGCGGCAAGTGGTCGTCGATCGAGAGCACTGGGCACTGTTGCGGATCGAAACTCGGCAGCATCGAGATCCTCGAAATTGAAAAAGCCGCCTTGGGGGGGCGGCTTCGGTTTAGCTCTGAGCCAGCTTCTAACGTGGCTGGCCGCGCCAGATCGCGTCGAAAATTGGCTGCACGCTGGCGCGTGACCTGTGGTCAGCCCAATTTTTCCTTGATGCGCGCCGACTTGCCCGAGCGCTGACGCAGGTAGTACAGCTTGGCACGGCGGACATCGCCGCGGCGCTTGACTTCGATCGAAGCGATCAGCGGGCTGTACAGCTGGAAGGTGCGCTCGACGCCTTCGCCGCTGGAAATCTTGCGGGCGATGAAGCTGGAGTTCAGTCCGCGATTGCGCTTGGCAATCACGACACCTTCGTAGGCCTGCACGCGCTTGCGGGTGCCTTCGACGACGTTCACGTTCACGATGACCGTGTCACCTGGCGCAAACGCAGGGATGGTCTTGTTCAAACGGGCGATTTCCTCTTGCTCGAGGGTTTGGATCAGGTCCATGGTTTCTCCGTGTGATCTTGCCCCCGCTTGGTGGAGGAATTGGTCCGGACCTGCAGCGTGGATGGACAACGCGATGCGGCCGGGCGTGGCAGAGGATCAGAAAAGCTTCCTAGTATACGTCGAGAGCAGCCAGAAAGCGCTCATCTTCGGCGCTGAGTTGCTTGGCCGCCCGCGCCGCCTCGATCAAATCGGGTCTGCGGCGTGCGGTGAGCGCCAGCGACCGCTCCCGGCGCCAGCGCGCAATGCGGCCGTGGTGGCCCGACAACAGCACCGGCGGAATCGCCAGCGTGCCGTCGCCGGTGACCAGCACCTCGGGGCGGCTGTAATGCGGGCCTTCGAGCAGGCCGTCGGAAAAACTGTCCTGCTGATGCGACTGCGCGTCGCCGAGCACGCCGTCCTGCAACCGCGCCACCGCATCGAGCAGCGCCAGGGCGGGCAGTTCACCACCGGACAGCACGAAGTCGCCCAGGCTCAGCTCGACATCGACATGGCGGTCGAGCACGCGCTGATCGATCCCTTCGTAACGACCGCACAGCAGCACGGCACCCGGGCCGGCGGCCATCTCGCGCACCAATGGCTGATCGATGCGACGGCCAGTGGGCGTGAAGTGGATCACTGGGGCCTTGGCGAGGATGGCGGCACCTGCGCTCGGCGCATCGGCTTGGCGTGCGGCCTGCACCGCCGTCAAGGCGCGCTCCAGCGGCTCGGCCAGCAGCACCATGCCGGGGCCGCCGCCATACGGCCGGTCATCGGCGCGGCGGTACTGGCCATCGGCAAAATCACGCAGCGGCCACAGCCGCACGTCGACCTGTGCCGACTCGTATGCGCGCCGCGTGATCCCGTGGATCAGGTGCGGCTCGAACAGCTCGGGAAACAGCGTGATGACGTCGAAGCGCATGGCAGCGTCCGGGCGGCGATCAGTAATCCAGGCCCCAATCGACGGTGATGCGTCGCTCGGGCAGGCTGACCGCATCGACGAAGGCGGCGACAAACGGGATCAACCGCTGGTCGGCTTCAGCGGTAACGCCCGACGCGGCCACGCGCAGCACGCTGTGCGGCCCGGTATCGATCAGGTCGACCACCTCGCCCAGGTGTTCGCCCTCGCGGTTGACCACCGCCAGACCAACCAGATCGACCCAGTAATATTCGTCGGGGCCTGCCGTCGGAAAGCTGGCCCGCGGCACGAACACGCGGGCGCCGCGCAAGGCCTCGGCACCGGGCCGATCCACCACATCCTGGGCCTGCGCCACCACCAGATCGCCGTGGTCCTTGGCGGCCACGATCTTCAGCAGCGGGGGCAAGGACGCGGTGCTGACCACCGCTCTCGGTCCAGGCGTCTCGGGCGGCTTCAGCAGCCAGCGCTTCGACGAGAACAGCGCCTTGGGGTCTACAGAGAACGCCCGGACCTTGAACCAGCCCTTGACGCCCCAGGCATCGATGATGATGCCGACCTCAATCGCATCGTCGGGCCAAGGCGCCGTGTCGGCGCCGGAGTCAGCCATAGGCTGCCACCGGCGTGTCGAGCAGGGCGTTGGCGCCGACGATCAATTCAGACTCAGGCCGTCGCGGCCTTGGCCTGCTCGACCAGACGTGCCACCGTCGGCGACAACTGCGCACCGGTGCCGGCCCAGTAGTCGATGCGGTCGAAGGCGACGCGCAGCGGTTGCTCGCCACCAGAGGCAACAGGGTTGTAGAACCCGACGCGTTCAATGAAGCGGCCGTCACGGCGGATGCGCGAGTCGGTCACGACGATGTTGAAGAAAGGGCGCTTCTTGGCGCCACCACGAGCAAGACGAATCACAACCATGGTATTTCCTTGAATGATGGGTTGCCCGCCGCATCCGGGAGACACTCCGGTCGCGCAGAACATGGGTTGAAGCCAACAGGCCACAACGAAGATCAGTGCCGTAGATACGCCGGCGTGTCTACGGCGCTTCAAAGCGCTGCGGACACACACGACCGTCACGTGAACCCTCGATTGTAAACTGCGGTGCCGCCAAACTGCCAATCCCGTGACCTCACCACTGCTGATTCGGCCTCGCACACCCGCTGACATCATTGCGTTGACGGGTACAGGCGGGTGGCTTGTGCGGCACGGCAGCGGTAATTTCGAACTTGCCGCGGCCAACGCTGGCTGGACGTGGTGTTGATGCAACGACGACTGGGCTCAGGCGCAGAATTACCAACCCTAAAGAAGGAATGACCACCATCGAACCGACTCCATCGACCGACAAATCGAAGACCTTCGCCACCTGGATCGCCATCGTCGGCGGCTCGCTCGGCCTGCATCGTTTCTACCTGCACGGCTTTCGCGACCTGCCAGGCTGGCTGCACCCGCTGCCCACGCTGATCGGCCTGTATGGCGTGATGCGGGCGCGATCGCTGGGCCAGGACGACCGGCTGGCTTGGGTGCTGATTCCGTTCGTCGGCGTCACGATTGCCGCCTCGATGCTCTGCGCCATCGTCTACGGCCTCGCCAGCGACGACAAATGGAACGCCCGTTTCAACGCAGGCCGCACCGCGTCGCGCAGCGGCTGGGCTGCAGTGCTGGGGGCGATGCTGGCGCTGCTGGTTGGTGCCGGCGTGCTGATGGCGACCATCGCCTTCGTCGCCCAGCGCTACTTCGAATACCAGGCCGAGACCGAGCCAGCGTCTGTCAGTCAGCCCGCCACACCGACTGCCCCGCCACCGACGACATCAGCGTACTGACCGGCCCGCGGCCGGGAATCACCGCATCAGGCAGCAAGGCAGCCAGCGGCAGCAGCACGAACGCGCGCTCGTGCATTCGAGGGTGCGGCACGGTGAGCGTGGGCGTGGCGATCTGCTGGTCGCCATAGAGCAGCAGATCCAGGTCCAGCGTGCGCGGGGCGTTGCGGTAAGGGCGTTCGCGTCCATGGCGGTGCTCGATGCTTTGTAGCGCCTCCAGCAACAGCTGTGGCGACAGGGTGGTGTCGAAGCAGGCCACCGCGTTCAGATAGTCCGGGCCGCTGGCATCGACCGGCGCGCTGCGAAACCACGGCGAGCAGCGGTGATGCCGCGTGCCGGGCAGCTGCTGCAATTGCGTGTAGGCCGCCGCCAGCACCGCCCGCATATCGCCCAGATTGGCGCCGAGGCCGATGCAGGCGAGCGACTCGGTCACACCGTGTCGGGCTCGCCGCCTTCAGGTGCCACCGCAGCTCCCGCCTCCGATGGCTTGCGGCGACGGCGACGGCGCTTCTTGGCTGGCTCGGCAGCGGCAGCCGGCTCCTCGTCGGATTCGGTGGCCTGCGAAGGCTTCGCCTGACGCTTGCCGTCCTGCCTGGCGTCATGCCCGCGCACCGACTCCATCAAGCGACGGCGCTCATCCTCGTCGGCCAGCGAGAAGTCTTCCCACCAGCGTGCCAGTTCGTCCGACGCCTCGCCCGCATCGGCGCGCAAGCGCAGGAAATCGAAGCCGGCGCGGAAGCGCGGCTGTTCGACCAGCGTGAACGGCGCGTTGCCGACGCGGCGCTCGAACCGCGGCTGCATCAGCCAGATCTCGCGCATGTCGCCGCCGAGCTTGCCGCGCCCGGAGATGTCGCCGATGCGCGCATCGAAGATCGCCTCCACCGCCTGCTGCAGCGCGGCAAACGCCGGTTCGCCGCGGGCCTTGAGCTGATCCCACTGCAGTTGCACGTCGTGCCACAGCATGCAGGCCAGCATGAAGCTCGGGGCGACCGGTTTGCCTTCGCCGACGCGGCGGTCGGTGTCGGCCAGCGCCAGCCGCACGAATTCGCGGTGCGCGGCGCTGCCGCGGCTGTCGTCGAGCAGCGAGTCGAGCACCGGGAAGGTGCCTGCCGCCAGGCCCTGCTTGCGCAGCTCGGCCAGACTCGCCAGCGAGTGGCCCGTCTGCAGCAGCTTGATCATCTCGTCGAACAGCCGCGACGGCGGCACGTTCTCCAGAAGCGCCGACATCGCCCGGATCGGCGCGCGCGTCTTCGGTTCGATCTCGAAACCCAGCTTCGCCGCGAAACGCACCGCGCGGATGATGCGCACCGGGTCCTCGCGATAACGGGTTTCCGGGTCACCGATCATCCGCAGCAGCTTCTTCTTCGCATCCTTGATGCCACCGTGGTAATCAACCACCAGTTCGCGCACCGGGTCGTAGTACATCGCGTTGACGGTGAAGTCGCGGCGCGCCGCGTCCTCGATCTGCGGGCCCCAGACGTTGTCGCGCAGCACGCGGCCTTCGGCATCGACCACATGACTGGGACCGGAGGCGTGACGGCCTTCGCTCTTCAGCGTCTTCTCGTTGCCGACCACCTGTTCAGCGGCGGCCGCATCCATCATCGCGCGGAAGGTCGAGACCTCGATGACCTCGCTCAGGCCGCGGTCCTGCCGGCCGCGGCCGAACACGACGTGCACGATGCGAAAGCGCCGGCCGATGATGAAAGCACGGCGGAACAGCGCCTTGACCTGTTCCGGGGTCGCATCGGTCGCCACGTCGAAATCCTTCGGCCGCAGGCCGAGCAGCAAATCGCGCACTGCGCCGCCGACGATGTAGGCCTCGTGGCCGCCATCGACCAGCGTCTGCACTACCTTGGCGGCACGCTCATCGACCAGCGACGGGTCGATCTGGTGTTCGCTCTTCGGCACCTCCGCACGTTTGCCAAGCGCGGAACCTGCGTTGGCCTTTTGGGCTGGCTTGCCCATCAGCTTGTCGAAAAACTTCTTGATCATGTGAAAAGGTTCAACGTTGGCCAGCCGCGCTGATGAGCAACCGCGAGCAGCGCAGGCGTCGGATTGGTCGCCACCGGGTTGGTGGCTTTTTCGAGCAGTGGCAGGTCGTTGAGCGAGTCACTGTAGACGGTGATGCGACCACAGTCGCTCCACGATGCGCCCTGCTCACCCAACCACTCCTCGACGCGCCGGACCTTGCCTTCGCGGTAGCTCGGTATGCCCCGGATGCGGCCCGTGATGCTACCGCGGGCGTCGCGTTCGAGCTGCACCGCGATCAGCGCGGGGATGCCGAACGCCGCCGCGATCGGTGCAGTGACGAATTCATTGGTCGCGGTGACCAGCGCCACCCGATCACCCTGCGCCTGGTGCCAGCGCACCAGGTCGCAGGCGCTGTCGCGCAAGGCGGGCTCGATCACACGCTGCATGAACAGGGCTTGCGCGTCCCTCAGCGCCTCGGCCGAACGCTCGCGCAGCGGCCGGGTCGCGAACTCGATGTAGGCGTGCACGTCGAGCCGGCCGGCCTGGTACTGGGCGAAAAACGCGTCGTTGTCGCGCCGGAAGCGGGACTCATCGACCCAGCCGAGCGAGATCACGAACTCGCCCCAGGCGTGGTCGGAATCGAGTGGCAGCAGGGTGTCGTCGAGGTCGAACAGGCAAAGATTCAAAACAGCACCCCGTTGCGGCTGCGGACATCGTCCACAGCGGTTTCGGCCAGCATCTGGCGCAGCAGCGGCACGGTCGGCGCACGCTTGTGCACCAGGGCGAATTCATCGAGTCGATCGAGCTGAGTCATCAGGTGCTTCAGGTCGCGGGCGTAGCGGTGCAGCAGGTGGTCGATCACCTCGTCGGACAGGAACAGACCACGCCGGTCGGCCTCGCGGCGCAGCGCCGCCCGCGACTCAGCCTCGGACAGCGCCTGCACCGCCATCACATGGCCCCAGCCCAGGCGCGATCGCAGGTCATCGCGCAACGGCAGATCGACCGGCGGGAGTCGCCCCGACGCGGCGATCAACGTGGCCTGCGACGTCGCCTCGACAAACAAGGTGAACGCCGCATGCTGCTGCGAAGCGTCGTAGGCCTCGCAGCCATCGAGCACCAGCAGGCTGCAGGTGTCTTCGTGCAGCCAGGGCAGAGGCTGCGCAGCGTCGAACCAGCCGACACGACCGCCGCGCTGCTGAACCTCGTGCGCCAGCGCCCGCAGCAGATGGGTCTTGCCGGTGCCCTGATCGCCCCACAGATACAGGGGCGTTGTGGGTGCACCGGGCTCGCACGCTGCACGCAGCTGGGCCAGCACCATCGCGTTGGGCCCGGCGACGAAGGAATTGAAGGTCGGCACGCTGCCGGAGGCCATCGGCAGAGGAATCTGCTTCACGGCACCAACCGCCGCGTGACCTGCGATGCACGCTGTTCGCCTGGCAACGGCGCCGGGGTCAATGCAGCCTCGGGCGTTCACCCCGGCGCAAGCGGTCCAGCTGCTCGGCCATCACACGGCTGTCATCGGCATCGGGACAGTCGCGCAGATAGGATTCAAAGTCTTCGGCCGCCTTGCTCGCCTGCCCGAGCTGCGCCCAGGCTCGGCCGCGATCGCGCCGCTCTTCATGGGCATGCGGCAGCAGCACGATCAAGCGGTCCAGCACCGGCATCAGACGCAGCCAGTCTTCGGCGGTGCTGTGGATTTCCTTCAGGTTGCGCAACATCCTGGCCAGCACCTCGCGCGGCTGCGCGGCCTGCAGAAACAGGCCCAGCGGCGCATCGAAGTCACCGACCAACCCCTGGCTGATCTTGTAGGGGCCGAGGCGCTCGTCGAGGTCCTCTCGCGACAGCGATTTGCCGCTGAACGGATCGATCACCACCTCGCCGTTGCCCGGCCCGTTCAGCTTGCTGATCTTGATCAGGAAGTGCCCTGGGAACGACACGCCGTGCGCACGCAGGCCGATCTGCGTGGCCAGCTCGACGTACAGGATCGCCAGGCTGATCGGGATGCCGCACCGGGTGCGCAGCACCTCGTGCAGGTAGCTGTTGCCAGGGTCGTAGTAGTTGTTGACGTTGCCGCGAAAGCCCAGCTCGTGGAAGAAATAACGGTTCAGCCAGCGCAAGCGCTGCAGCGGAACCATGTCGGCCGGGATGCGGCGCTTGAGCTTGGCGGCCAGTTCATCGACCTCGGCGAGCACTGCCTGAAGGTCGAGCTGCGGGTGTTCGTCCAGGCCGATCGAGGCCGCCGCTTCGAGCAGCGACAGGCTGGCATCGTCGGACACCAAGGTGCTGAAATACTCGAGCACGGTGGGCGTAGCATACTGGAACTTGCTCGTCATTTTGGAAGTGTAAGGCGGCGTTGCGGCGGTCGTGGTGACCTCATCCGCGGCGGGCGAATTGGCTCAGGCGGATGCCCATCAGCCGCAAGGCCACGAAGTAAAGCAGCGCAACACCGACCAGACAGCCTGCAAGCAAGCCAACGCGCAACAGACGCTGACTGCCCAGGCCCACCCAGTCGATGCCGACTGCCGCCGCACCCAATGCAGCTCCCAGCAGAGCACTGGCGCACAGCACTCGCAAGCTGAAGCCCCACCAGCCGGCCAGCGGCACGTAGGTGCCCTGACGCCGCAAGCCGATGAGGAGCCACCCGGCATTGATCAACGCGCCCAGCCCGATCGACAGCGCCAGGCCGGCGTGACCCAGCTGCGGCACGAGCAGCAGGTTCATCAGCTGGGTCAGGATCAGCACCACCACCGCGATCTTCACCGGCGTGCGGATGTCCTGCCGTGCATAGAAGCCGGGTGCCAGCACCTTGATGCCGATCAGCCCGATCAGCCCGACGCCGTAGCCCATCAGCGCCCGCACTGTCTGCTGCACGTCCAGCGCGCTGAACTGCCCGTAGTGGTAGAGCACTGACACCATCGCCTGAGGGAACACCAGCAACGCCACCGCACACGGCAAGGCGAGCAGCAGCACCAGCCGCAAGCCCCAGTCCAGGTGACTGGAATAGGCCGCTCGGTCGCCGCTGGCCTGCGCTGCAGACAATTGCGGCAGCAGCACCACACCGAGGGCCACACCGAGCAAGGCAGTCGGGAACTCCATCAACCGGTCGGCGTAGGTCAGCCACGACACCGCGCCGACACCGACATGCGATGCGATCTGCGTGTTGATCAGCAGCGACAGCTGCGCCACCGACACCCCGATCAGCGCCGGCGCCATCTGCTTGAGGATGCGGCCCACGCCCGGGTGGTCGAGTGCGGCGCGCAGCGCACGCCAGGAGCCACCGATGCGCGGCCGCATGTCGATGGCCCGCAACGCCGGCCACTGCACCGCCAGCTGCAAGACGCCGCCCAGCATCACCCCGACGGCCAGCGCATAGATCGGCTCGATGCCGCGCTGCCGGAACCACGGCGTGAGCAGCCACGCGGCGAGCATCACCGACAGGTTCAGCAGTACCGGCGTGACGGCCGGCACCGCAAAGCGCTTCCAGGTCTGCAGCACGCCGGCGGCCAGCGCCACGAGCGACATGAAGCCGATGTACGGGAACATCACTCGGGTCATCACCACGGCGGCGTCGAATTTTTCGAGCCCGGAGGCCATCAACCACACCAGCAGCGGCGCGGCGATGATGCCGACCACGCAGGTCAGCGCCAGCGCCCAGGCCAGCACGGTGGCGACCGCATCGACCAGCCGGCGTGTGGCCTCGTCGCCTGCGGTGGCACGGGTGGCAGCGAGGATGGGCACGAAAGCCTGGGAGAACGCGCCCTCGGCGAACAGGCGGCGCAGCAGGTTCGGGATGCGAAACGCCACGTTGAACGCGTCGGTGTACGCGCTCGCACCGAAGCTCGCCGCAACAATCAGTTCACGCCCCAAGCCGGTGATGCGCGACGCCAGCGTCAGCAGCGAAACGGTGGAGGCAGCGCGCAGCAGGTTCATGGTGTCGAGGCAACGGGGCGGCGCAGTATAGGCAGCGGCCGGTCGCCTGCGAACCTTTCACCAAGGCGCCGCACTGCAGCAGGGGTTCGACTGCTATACTGATGGGCTCTGCTTTAACTGTTCACAGAATAATCATGGCCACAGCATCCAAAGCCAAGAAGAAAACCGTCCGCATCGCTTCCGGCTTGAAGCGGGTGCGCCAGGACGTGAAGCTGAATGCGGCCAACACCGCGCTGCGCTCGAAGTTCCGCACCGTTATCAAGAATGTGCAGAAGGCCTTGATCGCCGGTGACAAGGCCAAAGCCGCCGACCTGTTCAAGACCGCCGAGCAGGTCATCGACTCGGTCGCCGACAAGGGCCTGTTCCACAAGAACAAGGCCGCGCGCCACAAGAGTCGTCTGTCGGCCAAGATCAAGGCGCTGCCTGCCGCGGCCTGATCCACGCTTCGGCACCCCGCTCAGATGCCCGCTCTGCGGGCATTCCTTTCAAAGGCCCGCTCTGCGGGCCTTTGGCATTTCAGTGCCTCGACTTTCCTTCGCCGATCACGGCGGCAGAAACTCATCCGCCACCTGCAGCTTGTTGTCGCGCGCAAAGTTCATGACGAAGTCCCAGGCCATCGGCTCGCTGTCACGCAGAGCCTGGCTGACGATCACACACTTCACACCGCCGATCACCTGCGGCACGCAATACGGTGAGTAGCCGATGAACGACGCGCGGTCCAAGGCAGAGCCTTCCGGCCGGAAGCACGACATCGCGCCGGCCAGACGCTCCGCCCAGTCGCTGGGCCGAAAGGTGTGCCCGTCGACGGTGATGCCTTTGATGAACACTTCGCGAGACGGGGATGAACTCATGCTTCCAGTGGCGCAGACAGAGGGGCAAATTCCTGAGCGGTGCAGCGCCCTTGTTTTGATGCGATGCAACACGCGTGCCGATTGTGCCGCCTGACGGACGCTTGAAAGCCACGCAGTCCCTCACTTTGGCGCCTCCTTAGAATCCAATGTCTGTGTCTCTGCCCATGAGGACACGGGCAGGCACCTGCCGCCGTACTGCGGCCAAGGCACCTGCTCTCCAGCACCCTGCGGATTCCTGCCATGAACGCCCCCGACACCGTCACCGCCGAGCCCGAACCGCATGTGATGCACACCTATGGCCGCCTGCCGATGGCGATGTCGCATGGGCGTGGCTGCTGGGTCTGGGACACCGAGGGCAAGCAATACCTCGACGGGCTGGGCGGCATCGCGGTCAACACCCTGGGCCATGCGCACCCCAAGCTGGTGCCGGCACTGCAGGAACAGATCGGCCGCCTGATCCACACCTCGAACTACTACGCCTCGCCGCTGCAGGAAAGCCTGGCCTCGACCCTGTGCGAGCTGTCGGGCCTCGACCGGGTGTTCTTCTGCAACAGTGGCCTCGAAGCCAACGAGGCCGCGCTGAAGATCGCGCGCAAGTTCGGTCACAACAAGGGCATCGATCGCCCCGAGGTCATCGTCTACGAGAAGGCCTTCCACGGTCGCTCGATCGCCACCCTGTCGGCCACGGCCAACCCGAAGGTACATGCCGGCTTCGAGCCGCTGGTCGAAGGGTTCGTGCGCGTCCCCTTGAACGACGTGGCAGCGATCGACGAGGTCGCCAACACCCGCCCTAATGTGGTGGCGGTGTTCCTCGAAGTGATCCAGGGCGAAGGCGGTGTGAACCCCGCCTCGATGGACTACCTGCGGGCGATCCGCCGCCTGTGCGACGAACACGACTGGCTGCTGATGCTCGACGAGGTGCAGTGCGGCATCGGACGTACCGGCAAGTGGTTCGCGCACCAGTGGGCCGGCATCCTGCCCGACGTGATGCCCTTGGCCAAGGGCCTGGGCTCGGGCGTACCGGTGGGCGCGGTGGTGTGCGGCCCACGCGCTGCCACGGTGCTGCAACCGGGCAACCACGGCACCACGTTCGGCGGCAACCCGCTGGCCATGCGTGCGGGCATCGAGACGCTGCGCATCATGCAAGAGGACCACCTGCTGGAGAACGCTGCCGTCGTCGGTGCGGCTCTGCGCGCCGGACTGGTGCGTGAACTGTCTGGCCTCACCGGCGTGATCGAGATCCGCGGCCAGGGCTTGATGCTGGGCATCGAACTCGACCGGCCCTGCGGCGAACTGCTCGGGCGCGCAGCCACAGCCGGCCTGCTGCTCAGTGTGACGGCCGACCGCGTCGTGCGCCTGGTGCCACCGCTGATCCTCAACGCCGTCGAGGCGGAACAGATCGTGGCCATCCTGTGCCCGCTGATCAAATCCTTCCTGCAAGAACCCGTGCTGTCGTGAACACCCCGTGAACACACCCGCCATGAAACCCGGCAAGACACTGATCCGGCATTACCTTCAGTTCAAGGACCTGCGCGCCGAGGAGTACGCCTACCTGCTGGCCCGCACCACCGAGATCAAGCGGCGCTTCAAGAATTACGAGAAGTACACGCCGCTGGTCGACCGCACGCTGGCGATGATCTTCGAGAAGGCCAGCACCCGCACGCGGGTCAGCTTCGAGGCAGGCATGTACCAGATGGGTGGCTCGGTGGTGAACCTGACCACCGGTGACAGCCAGTTGGGCCGCGCCGAGCCGATCGAGGACAGCGCCCGCGTGATCAGCCGCATGGTCGATGTGGTGATGATCCGCACCTATGAGCAGACCAAGATCGAGACCTTCGCCGCGCATTCGCGCGTGCCGGTCATCAACGGGCTGACCAACGAATACCACCCGTGTCAGATCCTGGCCGATGTGTACACCTACATCGAGCATCGGGGTGACATCAAAGGCAAAGTGGTGGCCTGGGTCGGTGACGGCAACAACATGGCCAACACCTGGCTGCAGGCGGCTGACATTCTCGGCTTCACGCTGCATGTCATCACGCCCAGCGGCTACGAGATCGACGCCGCGGTGGCGGGCGTCACCAACCAGGCCTGCGTCAAGGTCTTCGACAACCCGATGGATGCCTGCCGTGGCGCGCACCTGGTGACCACCGATGTGTGGACCAGCATGGGCTACGAGGCCGAGAACGAGACCCGCCAGAAAGCCTTCGCCGACTGGCGCGTCGACCGCGACATGATGGCTGTCGCGCAGCCTGATGCGCTGTTCATGCACTGCCTGCCAGCCCACCGCGGCGAGGAGGTCGATGCCGATGTGATCGACGGTCCGCAAAGCGCGGTCTGGGACGAGGCCGAAAACCGCATGCACGTGCAGAAGGCCCTGATGGAGTACCTGCTGATCGGCCGCATCGGCTAGGGCCTGTCATCGCGATGGCCCTGCCCGATTCACTGCGCCAGACCTTGCTGTCCATCCGCGACCTGTTGGCCACCGTTGGCCCGTTTGTGCTGCTGGCACTGGCGCTGCTGCTGCCGGCCTATTACGTGCTCGCCCCGACGCCGCCGAAGAAGGTGGTGCTGGCCACTGGTGCCGAGCAGGGGGCGTACCACGAGTTCGGCAAGCGCTACCAGGCGATCCTGAAAACCTATGGCGTCCAGGTCGAACTGCGCAGCACGCAGGGTGCAGCAGAGAACCTGGCGCTGCTGCGCGATCCGTCCTCGGGCGTGCAGATCGCCTTCGTGCAGGGTGGTGCCGATGAAACGCCCCAGGGTGCCGACGCCGATGAGGACGGCCCGGCTCTGGTGTCGCTGGGCAGCCTGTTCTTCGAGCCGGTGTGGTTGTTCTATCGGGAAGATGCGGCGCAGCGCCTGCTGAAGTCCGACACGCTGTCCAGCTTGCCGCAACTGGCGGGCTGGAAGCTCAACATCGGCGCGCCGGGCAGCGGCGTGCCGAACCTGATGAAGAAGCTGCTCGACGCCAACCGCATGGAACCGACGCAGATCACGTTGCTGCAGGAACCACAAACCCCGGCGGTGATGGCCCTGCTCGGCGCCGAGTCCGACGCGCTGGTGTTCGCCTCCGCGCCCGAGTCGCTGATGGTGCAGATGCTGTTGCAAACACCCGGCGTCAAGCTGTTCGACTTCGCGCAGGCCGAGGCCTATTCGCGTCGATTCCCCTTTATGAGCCCGGTGACGCTACCGCGCGGTGTCGTCGATCTGGCCGGCAACCTGCCGCCGCAGGATGTGCATCTGGTGGCGCCGACGGCCACGCTGGTCGCACGCGAGGGCACGCACCCGGCGTTGATCCAGCTGTTCGTGCAGGCTGCGCAGCAGGTGCATGGCGGCGCCGGCTGGTTCCAGCGCAAGGGCGACTTCCCAACCGCTTTGAACACCGAACGACCGCTGGCCAAGGAGGCCCAACGCTTCTTCCAGAGCGGTGTGCCGCTGCTGCAGCGCTACCTGCCGTTCTGGCTGGCCAACCTGGTCGATCGCATGTGGCCGGCGCTGGTGACCATCGTCGCGGTGCTGCTGCCGTTGTCGCGGATGCTGCCGCCGCTGTACCAGTTCCGCATCCGTTCGCGGGTGTTCCGCTGGTACGAGCAATTGCGGCAGATCGAAAGCGCGATCGGCGACAAACCGTCGACCGATCTGCTGGCCGAACTCGATGCACTGGACGGCAAGGTG
>JANXTP010000422.1 GCA_025352345.1 Burkholderiales bacterium
TGGCCCTGGCCATGCGCTGGTTGAAGGAATCGGCCCGCAAGCGCGGCGAGAAATCGATGGCCCAGCGCCTCGCTAATGAGCTGCTGGAGGCCGTTGAAGGCCGCGGCGGTGCGATGAAGAAGCGCGACGAAGTGCACCGCATGGCCGAGGCCAACAAGGCGTTCTCTCACTTCCGCTTCTGATCCTTTCCCGCCTCCCGGCCGCTCTTCGGGTTTACGCGAACCCCTGAGCGGCCCGTGTTTTTGGCTTGTTTACTGGAGTGCCACCATGGCCCGCAAGACCCCCATCGAGCGCTATCGCAACATTGGCATCTCGGCGCACATCGACGCCGGCAAAACCACGACCACCGAGCGCATCCTGTTCTACACGGGTGTCAATCACAAGATCGGTGAAGTGCACGATGGCGCCGCCACGATGGACTGGATGGAGCAGGAACAGGAGCGTGGCATCACGATCACGTCAGCTGCGACCACCTGCTTCTGGAAGGGCATGGAGCTGGCCTACCCCGAGCACCGCATCAACATCATCGACACGCCTGGGCACGTCGACTTCACGATCGAGGTCGAGCGTTCGATGCGCGTGCTCGACGGTGCGTGCATGGTGTACTGCGCCGTGGGCGGCGTGCAGCCGCAGTCGGAAACCGTCTGGCGCCAGGCCAACAAGTACAAGGTGCCGCGCCTCGCGTTCGTCAACAAGATGGACCGCACCGGCGCCAACTTCTACAAGGTCGTCGAGCAGATGAAGGTCCGCCTGAACGCGAACCCCGTGCCCATCGTCATTCCGATCGGTGCCGAAGAAGGCTTCACCGGCGTGATCGACCTCATCAAGATGAAGGCGATCATCTGGGATGAGGCCTCGCAAGGCATGAAGTTCGACTACCGCGAGATCCCGGCCGAGTTGCTCGAAGAAGCCAAGAAGTGGCGCGAGAACATGCTCGAAGCCGCAGCCGAGTCGAGCGAAGAGACGATGAACAAGTACCTCGAGACGGGCGACCTGTCCGAGGACGAGATCAAGCGCGCTATCCGCACGCGCACGATCGCCGCTGAAATCCAGCCGATGTTCTGCGGCTCGGCGTTCAAGAACAAAGGTGTGCAGCGCATGCTGGATGGCGTGGTCGACTTCATGCCGTCGCCGGCCGACATTCCGCCGGTGCCGGGCACCGACGACGACGACAAGCCGGTCGTGCGCCACCGCACCGACGAGGAGAAATTCTCGGCGCTGGCCTTCAAGCTGATGACGGACCCGTACGTGGGCCAGCTCACCTTCGTGCGCGTCTATTCGGGCGTGCTGAAGTCGGGCGACTCCGTTTACAACCCGATCCGTGGCAAGAAGGAACGCATCGGCCGCATCTTGCAGATGCACGCCAACCAGCGCGAAGAAATCAAGGAAATCCTGGCCGGCGACATCGCTGCCTGCGTGGGCCTGAAGGAAGTCACCACGGGCGAAACCCTGTGCGATCCGACCTCCATCATCACGCTCGAGAAGATGATCTTCCCGGAGCCGGTGATCTCGCAAGCCGTCGAGCCGAAGACCAAGCCCGATCAGGAAAAGATGGGCATTGCCCTGGGCCGTCTGGCCCAGGAAGACCCATCGTTCCGCGTCAAGACCGACGAAGAATCGGGCCAGACCATTATTTCGGGCATGGGCGAGCTGCACTTGGAAATCATCGTCGACCGCATGAAGCGCGAGTTCGGTGTGGAGGCCAACGTCGGCAAGCCGCAGGTCGCGTACCGCGAGACCATCCGCAAGCCGGTGTCGGACGTGGAAGGCAAGTTCGTGCGCCAGTCTGGCGGCAAGGGCCAGTACGGCCACGTCGTTCTGAAGATCGAACCGCAAGAGCCGGGCAAGGGCTTCGAGTTCGTCGATGCGACCAAAGGCGGCGTGGTGCCGAAAGAGTTCATCCCTGCGGTCAAGAAGGGTGTCGAAGACTCGCTGCCGGCCGGTGTGCTGGCCGGCTACCCCGTGGTCGACATCAAGGTCACGTTGACCTTCGGTTCGTACCACGAGGTAGCCGGCCAGCACACCGGCCGGCAGCGAGTCTTCGACACCCTTCTTGACCGCAGGGATGAACTCTTTCGGCACCACGCCGCCTTTGGTCGC
>JANXTP010000428.1 GCA_025352345.1 Burkholderiales bacterium
GCGGCGGCTCGATCGGCTCGAAGCTGACCGTGGGTTACGGTCACTTCACGACCCGGCAGAACGTGCAGTTCAACTGGATTCCGCTGGTCAAGAGCGCCGACGTCATGGACCTGCTGGCCAGCGTTGACATGCATGGCATCCAGACCAGCGGCAACTGCATCCGCAACATCACCAGCGACTGCTTTGCCGGCATCGCGCCGGATGAATCGGTCGACCCCCGGCCCTACGGCGAAATCATGCGGCAGTGGAGCACGCTGCACCCCGAGTTCGCTTTCCTGCCGCGCAAGTTCAAGATCGCCGTCACCGGTGCGAGCGATGACCGCGCCGCCATCGGCTGGCACGACATCGGGTTGCATCTGTTGAAAAACGCGGCAGGCGAAGTCGGCTTCAAGGTGCTGGTGGGCGGTGGCATGGGCCGCACGCCGGTGATCGGCACGGTGTTCCGCGAGTTCCTGCCGTGGCAGCAAATCCTGGTGTTCATCGAAGCCGTGGTGCGCGTCTACAACCGATACGGTCGGCGCGACAACATCTACAAGGCGCGCATCAAGATTTTGGTGAAGGCCGAGGGCCAGCGCTTCGTCGATGACGTGAACGCCGAGTTCAAAGACATCCTGGAGCGCGATGTCGAAGGCACCGCGCACCTCATTCCGCAGTCGGAATTCGACCGCGTCAATGCCAGCTTCGTGATCCCGGTGGGCGTGGCCGCACGGCCGTCGACCGGCATCCCGTTGCCTGCCGATCTGCCGGCCAGCTACGCGCGCTGGATCGAACGCAATGTGCACGCCCACAAGCTCAGCGGGTACCGCGCGGTGACCTTGTCGCTCAAGCGCACGGGCCAGGCCCCCGGCGACATCACCGACGCGCAGATGGAGTTGGCCGCCGACCTCGCCGACCGCTACAGCCATGGCGAATTGCGCGTGTCGCACGACCAGAACCTGGTGCTGCCATGGGTGCTTGAATCCGACCTGCCGGCGCTGTGGGAGGCCGCGCGCAGCGCCAGCTTCGCGACACCGAACATCGGTCTGCTGACCGACATGATCGCCTGCCCGGGTGGCGACTTCTGCGCGCTCGCCAACGCACGCTCGATCCCGCTGGCCGCCGAGATCACCGAGCGCTACCAAGACCTGGACGAACTCTGGGACATCGGCGACATCGACCTGCACATCAGCGGCTGCATCAACTCCTGCGGCCACCACCACAGCGGTCACATCGGCATCCTCGGCGTCGACAAGGACGGTGCCGAGTGGTACCAGATCACGCTCGGCGGCTCCGACGGCTCGGCGCTCAGCGGCGGCCCGATTGCCGGCAAAGTGATCGGCCCGTCGTTCGCCGCCGACGAAGCGGCCGACGCGGTGGAAGCGGTCATCGACACCTACCTGACCCAGCGGCAAGGCAACGAGCGGTTCATTGATACCGTCAAACGCATCGGGCTCGACCCGTTCAAGGCGGCCACCAACGCCGTGCGGCGCACCACGGCGCGGGAGCCGTCGGCCGACACCGCCCGCGCGGACTGAGCAGCACAGCACCATGAAATTCATACACACCCCTCAAGACCCTTGGCGCACTGTCCACGGTGACGATGGCCCGATGGTCACCATCACGCCGAAGCCCCACTTGCTGCTGACCTGGCTGCAATGGCACAGCGTGTGCCACCACTGGCCTGCGGGCATGCCGGTGGGGGTGATCCTCGAGAACGACCAGGATGTTCGTGAGGCAGAGGCCGATCTGCCGCGGCTGGGCCTGATCGCGCTGCGGTTTCCGAAGTGGGTGGACGGCCGCGCCTACAGCCAGGCGCACCTGCTGCGCTCGCGCTACCGGTTCCAGGGCGAGATTCGCGCGCTCGGCGAAGTGCTGGTCGACATGCTGCCGCTGCTGCAACGCACCGGCTTCGATGCGGTGGTGCTGCGTGCCGACCAGTCGCGCGAGGCGGCCGAGCGTGCGCTGACCTTCTTTCCTGGCTTCTACCAAGGCGACGTGCAAGAGCACCGCCCGCGTTTTGCGCGCCCGGCAAATGAGTCGTCAGACGGCGCCAACGGCTACCTGAATGCAGGGGCGTCGATATGAGCGCGATCGACCTGTATGCACGCAAGACCGCGGGCTTCGAGGATCGCCTGGCCCACACCGTCGCGCTTTTGAAGGAAGCAGCCGCAGCACACGGCGGCCGCATCGTTCAATCGACCAGCCTCGGCGTCGAGGACATGGTGCTGACCGATCTGATCGCTCGCCACGGCCTGGGCGGCGCCGAAGGCATCGCGATCGCGACGCTGGACACCGGCATGCTGCACGCCGAAACCCTGGCGCTGATCCCGCGCATCGACCAGCGCTACGGCATCGCGGTCGAGGTCTTCAAGCCGGTGCATGAATCGGTGGTGCACTTCGTGGCCACGAATGGCAAGGAGGCGATGTACCAAAGCCTCGAGTTGCGCAAGGCCTGCTGCGGCATCCGCAAGATGGAGCCATTGGCTCGCATGATGGCCGGCCGCAGCGCCTGGGTAACAGGCCTGCGCCGCGAGCAGTCGAACACCCGCGCGGTGGTGCCGTTCAGCGAGGACGACGGCCAGGGCCGGACCAAGTTCAACCCGCTGGCCGACTGGACCTGGGCCGATGTGTGGCACTACATCGAGCTGCACCAGGTTCCCTACAACCCGCTGCACGACGAGTTCATGCCCAGCATCGGCTGCGAGCCTTGCACGCGCGCCATCGCCGTTGGTGAAGACTTCCGCGCCGGCCGCTGGTGGTGGGAAGACGAAGGCGCGAAGGAGTGCGGCCTGCACGTCCATGAGCCGGAACAAACCACCGCCCAGATATCGATGATTGGACCCGCTTGATGAACGCCCCTTTGAAGATCGACGAGTTGCTACCGCAACTCGACCACACGCACCTCG
>JANXTP010000002.1 GCA_025352345.1 Burkholderiales bacterium
GGCATTGGTGGTGAAGCCGGTGCGGCCGGGCGCGAACGCCGGCGTGCGCAAGCTGACATCGGGGTCGGGGAAGCGCGCGGCCACCGCCGGACTTTCGATCGGAACTGCCGGAGCGGACCCCGCCGCCGCCGGCATCGGCGGCACCGGCGCTGCGAGCGGCGCCTGCGCGACCGCGGCCGGCGCCGCAACCGACGGTCGGCCCGGTGCCGACGGCGGCCACACCGACACCGGCGGCGCACTGCTGCAAGCCCACAGCGTACTCATCGCAAGCGCCAGCGGCCAGTGCCGCAGATTCAATGTTCGACCCGCCATGCCCTGCTCCCTGAACTGATTGACGCGCGGCTCGGTCGCCGCCGGGCCGCCAGCGGCCACGCAGGGGCCTCTTCGTGGCGCTTGCGGCTGAACGCGCCCTCGGGGGCAGGAACGAAGTGACGTGGGAGTCATCATCTCAGTCACGACCATCCCGCATCGACGACGAACTCCTGCGCCGTGATCATGCGCGCGGTGTCGGCGGCGAGGAACATCACCATGTGGGCGATGTCGGCGCCGACGATGCGCCCGGCCAGACACTGGCTGCGCTCGATCTCGGCCTCGCCGGCAGCGTCGAGCCAGCGGTCGAGCTGGCGCTGCGTCATGACCCAACCGGGCACGACGCAGTTGACGCGGATGCCGTCGCGCCCGAGCTCACGCGCCAGGCTGCGCGTGAAGCCGCGCATCGCCGCCTTGGCGGTGGCGTAGACCCACAGCCCGGGCGTCTTGTTCTTCCAGCTGACCGACCCGAGGTTGACGATCGCGCCCCCGCCGCGCTCGCGCATCGGACCGATCACCGCCTGGGTCGCGAAGAAGTGCGGCCGCAGGTTCACGGCGATGCGCTCGTCGAAGTACGCCGGGGTGACCGCCTCAATCGCATGCCGGTCGTCGTTGGCGACATTGTTGACGAGCACACCGACGCCGCCGAGCCGCGCGATCAGCGTCGTCATCGCGGCCTGCAGCGCCGGCACGTCGGTGACGTCGCAGGCCTGAAAGTGCGCGCCCGGCAGGCTCGCCGCGAGCGCCTGGCCGGCCGCTTCGTCGCGATCGAGAAAGCCGACCACGCAGCCCTGCGCCGCGAAGCCGCGCACGATGTCGGCGCCGATGCCACTGGCGCCGCCGGTGACGATCACGCCCTGCCCGCTCAGGCTGTCGAAGCGCGCGCCGGCAAACTCGACCTGCGGCACGTGGCCGTGGCGGACTTCGGCGATCACCTGCGCAGCGCGGGTGCCGGTCTCGACTGCATCTGTCATCTATGGCTGGCCCTGAACGTTAGCGCCCCATTCTGCAGCACCCGGCCGGCGCGCGTCGCGTGGCGTTTCGCGCCGTTTCAGGCGGCGTCGTCGCATCCGCGTGGCTCGCAGCGCACGGCGTCGGCCCGGTGCGGCTACGCGGGCGACGGCTTGCCTTTTGCCGGCCGGCGGCGCGGCACCGGCCCGGCGATGGGCCGGCTCTGCCCACCCACACCGCCTGCCATGAGCTTGTGCTTGCCAGAGGTCTTGCCTGGCCGCGCGATGTCCGCGAGCGTCACGCCGTCGAGCTCGGCGAAGTACGCCATCAGGGCCTTGCGAAGCACCTTTTTCAACCGGCAGGTCGGTGTCAGCGTGCATGTGTCGGTGGACGCATCAAAACACTCAACCAGCCGAAAATCGGTCTCGGCGTGGCGCAGCACATCACCGACCCGGATCGCCGATGGCGCCTTCAGCAAGCGCAAGCCGCCGCGGCGCCCACGGGTGGTTTCCAGCACGCCCTGGCGGCCCAGATCATTGACGATCTTCATCAGGTGGTTCTTCGATACCTGGTGCTGTTCGGCCATCTCGGCAATGGTCACGAGACGGTCCTGGTGGGCCGCGCAATACATCAACACCCGCAAGGTGTAGTCGGTGTAGTCGGACAGTCGCATCGGCCATGGCTTTCTCAAAGATGCACCGATCGTATTGCTTTTCTTCAGCAGCGGTCATAACATGCATTTTTAATGCATCTTATTTCCCGACCCCAGTCCGACCTCGGACGGGATCCGGTATTCGAACCATCCATGAACCCGCTTCAGCTTCCGATCCTGCCCGCGGCTCCGGTTGCGGCGAGCACCCCGCCGCTGGACGGCCTGCCGGTATGGCGTCTGGGCTTTCGGCCGTTCTACCTGGGGGCCGCGGCGTTTGCGGCGCTGTCGATTCCACTGTGGGTCGCCATCGTTCTGGGCCAGATCACCTTGCCGGTGCCGATGCCGATGCCGCCCCTGCTCTGGCACGCGCACGAAATGCTGTTCGGGTTCGCCGCAGCGGTCATCGTGGGCTTCCTGCTGACGGCCGGCAAGGCATGGACGGGCCTGGCCACACCGCGCGGGCCGACGCTGGCGGCGCTGGCGTTCCTCTGGCTGGCGGCACGCGCAGCGGCGCTCGTGGCGCCGTACCCGCTGTACGCCGCGCTCGACATGCTGCTCCTGCCGCTGGTGGCCGGGTTGCTGGTCGCGGTTCTGCTGCGCGCAGGCAAGCGTCGCAACCTGCCACTGGCGGCCATTCTTCTGTTGCTGGCCAGCGCCAACGCCCTCTTCCACCTGGCGTCGCGCGGCCTGGTCGACGTGGCACCGATGACCGCCCTGCATGCGGGCCTCGCGTTGATCGTCATGATCGAATGCGTGATGGGCGGTCGGGTCATCCCGGCCTTCACGCTCAGCGCCACGCCTGGCCTGAAGTTGCGCTTGCGGCCCGGGCTGGAGCTGCCCACCCTGGCGCTGACAGCGCTCGGACTGGCCTGCTGGGTGTTGGCGCCGGCGGGGCCGCTCCCGGCGGCCGTGCTCGGGCTGGCCGCGGCGCTGCAGTTGCACCGGCTGCTAAGCTGGCAACCCTTCGTCACGCGCAGGCGTCCGATCCTCTGGGTGCTGCACGCCGCTTATGCGTGGATTCCGGTCGGTCTCGCGCTGCTTGCGCTGGCGGAACTGGGGCTGCTGGGCGTGTCGGCGGGTATCCATGCGCTCGCGGTCGGCGCCACCGGCGGACTGGTCATCGGCATGATCACCCGCACCGCACGCGGCCACACCGCTCGACCGCTGCGGGCGTCGAAGGCCGAGGTCGCCGCCTACGCGCTGGTGCTGGCGGCCGCACTCTTGCGCGCGCTGCTGCCGCTCATCGCAGCAGCTGGCGTGCCTTATGCCGCGCCACTGATCGCAGCAGCCATGGCCTGGTGCGGCGCATTCGCCCTCTACCTCTGGGTCTTCACACCCTGGCTGCTGAGCGCACGGCTGGATGGCAAGGACGGTTGACACCCAGCCTCGATTGTCAGCGCGTTCTGAAAGTTGAATTTGCAACAACGGCTGGAAAGGCCAAGCGATGAACGAGCAATGGCCGGGCCAGTTCGAGTCCAGCTGTCTGGATACGGGCCCGGCACTCTGGAGGCTCGAGATCCGCCGCGCGGCGACGCCGGCAAAAGCCAGCGCAAGCTCGTGCTGTTCGCGGGAAGCCTGCTGCGGCGGCTGATGCCGCGCTTCGCGAGGATTTGGCGGGGGTCACGCTGCAGCCTGGCAACGGTGTCGGCCAACACCGCGTCGTCGCCGCTAGACAGCAGTGGGAACACATGAAGTTCTTCGTCCTGATGGTGCAGCGGCGCTGCCAGGTTGAAGTACCGGCGTACGTCGCACGCCGCTGATCGCGACATCTCGTCACGCCCATGGTCGCCGACGACTGACCTTGTCAGCTGCTGACTCGGCATCATCGGTGAGCAGACAAGAGCAGACAAGAGCAGACAATGGCAACGCGTGTGCATGCATGCCCCGCACCCAGGCCCGCCTGCAGGCCGATCGCACAGGGAGACCCCATGGCATTGCCACACGCTCAACCCCTTGACATCATCGATGTTCGGCCACTCGGTGCCGGGCTGCTCGATGCGGTGACCACCAGCCTGCTGAAAACCCATGCCCTGCAGTTGATGCGTCTGGTGTTGCCCGCCGGGCAAGGCCTGCCGGAGCACAGCGTGCCGGGTGCGGTCACGCTGCAGTGCCTGGAAGGCGAAGCCGTGGTCATGACCGCGTCGCGCACCTGCAAGCTGGGCGCGGGCCAGCTCGTGGTGCTTGACGGGAGCGAGCCCCACGCCGTGAAGGCGACGTCGGATTCGACCTTGCTGGTCACCATCCTGTTGCACACCCAATGACGGGAACGTCCTGGCCTGCGGCGATGAGCGCAGGCGCACACACTGCACCATCAAGCCGAAACCTCCGAACCTCCGAACCAGAGCCCACCATGTCCATTTCGAGTTTCGACGATCTCCTGCGCGCGGCGCGTGGTCAAGCCGAGCCGCAGCGCCTGCTGTTCGTCTTCGCCACGGCCGGGGTGCCGGACGACGCCACGGCCCGGCAGCGCACAGGCTTCGATGCCGGGCAAGGCGGCACGCTGACGCCCTTGATGTGCGTTGACAAGGCGCCCGAGGATCTGGACTCATTCGAGACGCTGCTGGAAGAATCGCGCCAGCTCGATCCGGCCTGGGACATCGTGTTCGTCGCCGCGCTCGCCGGCACCGACGACGCCCGCCCGACCTCACTGGCGGCCGAGGCGGCGTTGCAGCGCATGGTCGAAGCGATCAAGTCGGGCAGCATCGGCGGGTTCATTCCGTTCGACGTGCGGGGTCAACCGGTGCAGTTCACCTGAGCCTCAGCGCTGCCCGCCACGGC
>JANXTP010000017.1 GCA_025352345.1 Burkholderiales bacterium
ACAAAACCTACGACGAGAATGGCGAGAAAAACCAGCATCGCCAGAAATCCGAACATACCGAGCTCGCGCAGCACGATCGCCCATGGAAACAGGAAAGCGATCTCAAGATCGAACAGAATGAACAGGATAGCTACCAGGTAATAGCGCACATCGAACTTCATTCGCGCGTCTTCGAAGGCCTCGAAGCCGCATTCGTAGGGGGAGTTTTTCGCCGCATCCGGGCGATGAGGGCCGAGCACGAAACCGATGGCCTGGGGCAACACCCCAACCAACACGCCGACCAGTATGAACAGGATCACCGGCAAATATGGCTGCAGATCCATGACGCCCCTGGATACCTTCCTGGTCGCTGAAGCGAGTGGCTCGATCCACTCAGAAATTCTGGTGCCGACGGCGAGACTCGAACTCGCACAGCTTTCGCCACTACCCCCTCAAGATAGCGTGTCTACCAATTTCACCACGTCGGCTCGCTATCACTGCGTTGCAACTTCAGATTTGCGCGAGGAAACGCGTCGCAACACAGCCTCAAATTTTACCCTTAAAACCACGCCGCTTCGGGGCAGAAACGGTCTGCCGAGCAGAAGCTCACTCAGTGAGCTTCTGCTCACTTGGTCGGGATGGCGGCCGCACCGGAAGCCGGAGATGCGGGCGGGCCGAGGGTCGGAGCTGACAGGCTGCCCTGGGCACCTGGAATCTGGGTGGCCGCACCATTGACGGGCGCTGATGCCGGTGTCGGGATCGCAGGGCGATCGAGCACGCTGCCAGCAGGTGTCCGCGGGCGATCATTCGACATGTACGCCAGCATCAGGGTGCAGGCAAAAAAGATCGCTGCGCAGACCGCCGTCGATCGCGACAGGAAATTGGCGCTGCCGGTCGCTCCGAACAGACTGCCCGAGGCCCCGCTGCCGAACGACGCCCCCATGTCGGCGCCCTTGCCGTGCTGCACCAGCACCAGGCCGATCATCGCCAGTGCCGCCAGGATCTGCAGCACCACCACCAAATTCAACAGCAAGTTCATGTTCTCGATACTCCAATAGAACCCAGCGCAGCATGGGAGGCTGCGCGACAAATGGCAGAAAAATCAGTCGCCTTGAGGGAGGCTCCGCCCACCAGGGCACCGTCGACGTCGGGCTGCGCAAAGAGTTCTTGCGCATTGGCTGCGTTAACACTGCCGCCATACAAAAGCCGCATTTCGCCAGCACGCGTGCTGGCGGCCGCCAGTTGCGCGCGCAGCACTGCGTGCACCGCCTGCGCCTGTTGCGGCGTGGCGGTCAAACCGGTGCCGATGGCCCAGATCGGCTCGTAAGCGACGACGATCTGCGACACGCAATGGCCCAGCGTATGGATCACCGCCGACATCTGACGCTTGACGACCGACTCGGTCGAACCGGCATCGCGTTCGCTGCGGGTCTCGCCGACACAGACGATCGGTGTCAGGCCATGCGCCAATGCTTGGCGTGCCTTGTCGGCCACCAGGGCGTCCGATTCGGCATGGTGTATGCGGCGCTCCGAGTGGCCGACGATGACGTGGCGGCAACCGAATTCCGCCAGCATCGCCGCCGCCACCTCGCCGGTGTGGGCCCCAGGCTCGTGCTGTGAGCAGTCCTGTGCGCCCCAGACGATGCAACTGCCCTGCAGCGACAGGGCCACGTCGGCCAGATACGGAAACGGGCAGCACACGCTGACCTCGGCGTCGAACGGCCCGGCCGACCGCAGCGCGGCCAGCAGCTCGACGCTGGTGACACGCGTGCCGTTCATCTTCCAGTTGCCGACCACCAGCGGAAGCCGGCCTGCGGTCACTTGCGCATTCGCGGGGCTCACCATGACAGCACCAGCTTTCCGACATGTTGATTCGATTCCATGAGCGCATGCGCTCGCGCGGCCTGCGCGGCGGGGAACACCTTGAATACCACGGGCTTGACCAACCGGGACTCGATCCAGCGCCAGGCGGTCGCTCGCAACTCGCGTGCGATGGCCGACTTGAACGCGGTTGAACGGGCGCGCAATGTCGAGCCGGTGATTGTCAATCGGCGGGTCAGCAGCACGGCCGCGTCAAACTTTGCTTGCCGGCCACCCTGCACCGCGATGATGGCCAGGCGCCCGTCTTCGGCCAGACAACCCACCTCACGGGAGACGTAGTCACCCGCGACCATGTCGAGGATCACATCGACGCCACGCCCCGCCGTCAGGCGCATCGCCACCTCGGCAAAGTCCTCGGCGCGGTAGTTGATCGCGTGGTGGGCCCCCAGCGCCAGGCAAGCGGCAGCTTTCTCGTCTGAGCCCACGGTGACCAGCACCGTGGCGCCAGCCGCACGGGCCAGCTGGATCGCGGTCACGCCAATGCCGCTGCTGCCGCCCTGGATCAGCAGGGTTTCACCAGCTTTCAAGCCGGCCCGCCCGAAGACGTTGGACCAGACAGTGGAAAAGGTCTCAGGCAGGCTGGCCGCCTCGATGTCGGTCAGGCCTTCAGGCACCGGCAGACACTGGCCAACCAGCGCCACGCAATGGTCGGCATAGCCACCGCCGGATACGAGGGCGCAGACCCGATCGCCCAACCGCAAACCGGCCTCGCACAGTGCATCGGCATCGCCGGAGACGATCACGCCGGCCACTTCCAGCCCGAGCAGATCCGACGCGCCGGCAGGCGGTGGGTACAGACCCTGGCGCTGCAACACATCCGGTCGGTTGATGCCCGAGGCCGACACGGCGATCAGCGCCTCACCCACTCCCGCAACCGGTGTCGCGCGCTCGCCGGGCCGCAGCACCTCGGGCGGCCCGAAGGCGCTGATTTCAATGACTCTCATCGTGACGAGGTGGCGGTCGCCGCTGGGGAACCGGACCATTGACCATCCGGCCCCAGCGAACACGACTCAGTGCGTTGAACTCATTCCTGCGCGTTGGCCACCGGCGCCGGCTGCTGATCGCGATCGATCAGTGCCTTCATCGACAGCTTGACGCGACCCTTCTCGTCGGTCTCCAGCACCTTGACCTTGACGATCTGGCCTTCCTTCAGGAAGTCGGTGACCTTCTCGACGCGCTGGTGCGCGATCTGGCTGATGTGCAGCAAGCCATCCTTGCCAGGCAGCAGGTTCACGAGTGCGCCGAAGTCCAGGATCTTGACGATCGGGCCTTCGTAGACCTTGCCGATCTCGACCTCAGCGGTGATCTCCTCGATGCGCTTCTTGGCGTGAGCGGCCTTGTCGGCATCGGTCGAGGCGATCGTGATCGTGCCGTCTTCACCGATGTCGATCGTGGTACCGGTTTCTTCGGTCAGCGCACGGATGGTGGCACCGCCCTTGCCGATCACGTCGCGGATCTTCTCGGGGTTGATCTTCATCGTGTACAGGCGCGGTGCGAATTGCGACACCTCGGTGTTGGCCGTGCCCATCGCCTCGACCATCTTGCCCAGGATGTGCAGGCGAGCTTCCTTCGCTTGCGCCAGTGCCACCTGCATGATTTCCTTGGTGATGCCCTGGATCTTGATGTCCATCTGCAGCGCGGTGATGCCGCTGGTGGTGCCCGCCACCTTGAAGTCCATGTCGCCCAGGTGATCTTCGTCACCGAGGATGTCGGTCAACACGGCGAAGCGGTTGCCGTCTTTGATGAGGCCCATCGCGATACCGGCCACGTGCGCCTTCAGCGGCACGCCCGCGTCCATCAGCGCCAGGCAGCCGCCGCACACCGAGGCCATCGAGGACGAGCCATTCGACTCGGTGATTTCCGACACCACGCGCATCGAATACGGAAAGTCGGCGCGGTCCGGCAGCACTGCGACCAGCGCGCGCTTGGCGAGGCGGCCGTGGCCGATCTCGCGGCGCTTGGGCGTGCCCACGCGGCCCGTCTCGCCGGTGGCGAACGGCGGCATGTTGTAGTGCAGCATGAAGTGCTCGCTGTACTCACCGGCCAGTGCGTCGATCTTCTGCGAATCGCGGTCGGTGCCGAGCGTGGCCGCCACCAGCGCTTGCGTTTCGCCGCGGGTGAACAGCGCCGAGCCGTGCACGCGTGGCAGCACGCCATTGCGGATTTCAATGGCGCGCACGGTGCGCGTGTCACGGCCGTCGATGCGCGGCTCGCCCGACAGGATCTGGCTGCGCACGATCTTGGCTTCGATGTCGAACAGCACGTTCTCGACCTTGACCTTGTCGACCGCAACGCCATCAGCAGCCAGCGCAGCCAGGGTCTTGGCCGTGACTTCGCGGGTGGCCTGCGTGCGGGCCTGCTTCGAGCGGATCTGATACGCCGCGCGCATCGCGTCGTCAGCCAAGGTGTTCACCTTGGCAATGAACGGCTCGTCCTTCGCAGGCGCCGTCCAGTCCCAGGCCGGCTTGCCGGCGTCGCGCACCAGTTCGTTGATCGCGGCGATCGCGATCTTGCTTTGCTCGTGGCCGAACACCACGCCGCCGAGCATGATCTCTTCGCTCAACTGCTTGGCTTCCGACTCGACCATCAGCACCGCGGCTTGCGTGCCAGCGACGACCAGGTCCATCGCCGAATCGAGCAGCTGCGTCTTGCCGGGGTTCAGCACATATTCGCCGTTGATGTAGCCGACGCGCGCTGCGCCAATCGGGCCATCGAACGGAATGCCGGAGATGGCCAGGGCAGCGCTGGAGCCGATCAATGCGGCGATGTCAGCTGAGACCTCAGGGTTCAGCGACATCACGTGCACGACGACCTGCACCTCGTTGTAGAAGCCTTCCGGGAACAGCGGACGCAGCGGGCGGTCGATCAGGCGCGAGGTCAGCGTTTCGAGTTCGCTCGGACGGCCTTCACGCTTGAAGAAGCTGCCGGGAATCTTGCCCGCGGCATAGGTCTTCTCGATGTAGTCGACGGTCAGCGGGAAGAAGTCCTGACCCGGCTTGGCGTTCTTCGCGGCCACCACGGTGGCGAGCACCACGGTGTCCTCGATGTTGACGATGACAGCGCCGCCCGACTGACGGGCGATTTCGCCCGTTTCCAGCACGACGGTGTGTTGACCCCATTGGTAGGTCTTGGTGACTTTGTTGAACATGCTCATGTGTGTCTCCGGTTG
>JANXTP010000018.1 GCA_025352345.1 Burkholderiales bacterium
CAGCGGGTTGGCGACTACCTGCACCTGCGCCTCGACCATCAGCGGGATCAACTTGGACACATAGTAGTTGTCCATCGAATGCATCGAGGTCAGGTGCGAACCGGTGACGCGGCCGTGCAGCCCGAGCCGATGCGTGTGGAAGGCCAGCGTCTCGATGTGGCGCGACATCGGGTCGTCGCTTTCGTCGCAGTGCATGTCCACCCGCAGCCCGCGCTCTGCCGCCAGCTCGCACAGGATGCGGATGCTCTCGGTGCCCTGCTCAGAAGTGCGCTCGAAGTGCGGGATGCCGCCGACCACATCGATGCCCATGTCGAGCGCGCGCTTCAGGTTGACCAGCGCGGTCGGCGAGCGCAGCAGCCCGTCCTGCGGGAACGCGACCAGTTGCAAGTCGAGGTAGGGCGCCACCTGTTGCTTGACCTGCAGCAGCGCCTCGACCGCCAGCAACCTGTCGTCGCACACGTCCACATGTGTGCGGATGGCGAGCAGCCCCTTGGCCACTGCCCAGTCGCAGTACTGCAGCGCGCGCTCGACCAGCGCGTCCTGCGTCAGCTGCGGCTTCAGCTCGCCCCACAGCGCGATGCCTTCGAGCAGCGTGCCGCTGGCGTTGACCCGCGGCAGGCCGTAGCTCAGCGTCGAGTCCATGTGGAAATGCGCATCGACGAATGACGGCGCCAGCAGCTGGCCGCCCGCATCGACCTCCGGCGTGCCCTCAGGCGCCGCGAGGCCATGGCCGATCGCCGCAATACGGCCATCGTGCACCAGCACATCGATGTCGCTGCGCCCGTCGGGCAGCGTGGCGTGGCGGATCAACACAGCTACTTCGTCCCGAACAGCCGGTCGCCGGCGTCGCCCAGCCCCGGCAGGATGTAGCCGTGGTCGTTCAGCTCGCGGTCGATCGCTGCGGTGTAGATCGGCACATCGGGGTGCGCCGCCTGCAGCGTTTTCAGACCTTCCGGCGCCGCCAGCAGGCAGACGAAGCGGATCGACCGCGGCTTCGTTTCCTTCAGTCGATCGACCGCTGCCACCGCGGAATTGCCGGTGGCCAGCATCGGGTCGAGCACGATCGCATCGCGCTCGTGCATGTCGGACGGCATCTTGAAGTAGTACTCGACCGCGACCAGCGTCTTCGGGTCGCGGTACAGACCGACATGGCCGATGCGCGCGCCGGGCACCACCGTCAGCATGCCGTCGAGGAAGCCGCCGCCAGCGCGCATGATGCTGACGAACACCGTCTTCTTGCCGTCGATGACCGGCGACTTCATCGTCTCCAGCGGCGTCTCGATGTCGATCAGCTGCGTCGGCATGTCGCGCGTGACCTCGTAGGCCATCAGCATGCTGATCTCGCCCATCAGGCGGCGGAAGCTGTTGGTGCTGCAGTCCTTTTGCCGCATCAGCGTCAGCTTGTGCTGCACCAGCGGGTGGGTGATGTGGTGGATGGGTGCGGTCATGGGCGCCTCGTTCGATGAATCAGAAAACCGTGCCGTCGCTGTCGATCGCGAGCGGTGGCGAGCCGTCGCGCAGCTCCCTAGCAATCTCCCGGCCCGCGGCCCAGGTGCCGCCTTCGAGGATGCAGGCCAGTGGCATCTCTTCCGCCGTCTTGCCCAGCCGTGCCCGCACCAGCGGCGCCAGCTCGTCGGTCAGCGAGACCGTCAGCGCGCGCCATTCGATGATGAATTCATCGGACACCTTCCAGCGCTTTTGCAGCAGGCGCGGATCGCGCGGCACGATCACGCCGCCGTCGAGCAGCAGGCCGCCGTTGCGGTACTCGGGCAGGCCGGTCAGCGCATCCAGACTGACCACTTTCACCCCGGCCCACATCAGCGGTTCGAGCAGCGAGTAGCTCAGCCATTGGCTCAACTTGTGGAACGGCACCCAGTCGTCGGTCGTGCCGTGGCCGCCGTCCGACTTCGACTCACCGCCCGCCCAGCGGTGCGGCCACACATCGCCCAGCGGCACACCCTGCAGCATGCTGCCCGTGAGCCAGATCGACGAGAACGCGTCGAGCACGGCGCGCAGCACCTGGCCTGCGCTGACGTCGTGGACGGCGGCTCTGCTGTCGGAAGTTCGCGTCAAGTGATCGAACAGCGCACCGGGCCGGCCCGCCACGCCGTGGTCTGCGTTGAGCGCGGTGCCCAGCCGGTTCAGCAGCGCGACGCGGCCTTCCAGGCCGACCAGCGGATTGCTGTTGGCCACCTGAAAACTCTGGCGCAGCGCCGCCACATCGAGCCGTTGCAAGGCCGCCGCATCGGCCCGCAGCGGATCCCCCGGAGTGTCGGAAAACAAGCCTTGCTGGAAGGCATGCCAGCTCGCCACGCCCAGGCCTTCGGATCGCGTGTAGGTCTGCCCGCTGGCCGCCTCGGCGTAGCGCCAGTCTGCGCCCGCCCCGGCATCGAGCAACACGCTGACCGCCGTCAGGTCGATGCGCGCGCGGGCTTGTTCTTCGACGCTGCGGCTGGCCAGGGCCGCATCCATTGCAGCCTTGCGATCGATGCCGCCCGCTTCGAAATGCCGCCAGCGGCTGTGGAAGGGAATCTGCAGCTCGGGGTAGGCGGCCCGGGTCACGCGCTCGACCCGCGCCGCGACCTCGTCGAGCCGGCTGCGGTCGAGCGTGAAGTTCGGCGAGCGACCTTCGCTGACGGCCTGCGTGATGGCGGCACAGCGGCGGCGGATCGTGGCCGGATCGCGCAGCACGCTGACGGCATCGCGGCCGTGGTGTGCGCTCGCTGCTTCCGCCCCCACGGCCTCACTCAAGGCCGCGCCCCTTGGTGCCGGCCAGAACGGCGGCGGAGGGCACTGCGCCGTCGGTGAAGTAGCCCGCGGCGATCTTCGCGTCGATCTCGACGCGGGCGTCGGCCGGCACCAGCTCGTCGGGAATCTTGATTCGCTCGCCCACCTCGATGCCGCTGCCGGTGATCGCGTCGTACTTGTCGTTGCTCATGCTGACCAATCTGTGGATTTTTTGGATGCCCAGCCAATGCAGCACGTCGGGCATCAGCTCCTGGAAGCGCATGTCCTGCACGCCCGCGACGCACTCGGTGCGCAGGAAATACTTGTCGGCGCTGTCGCCGCCCACCTGGCGCTTGCGCGCGTTGTAGACGAGAAACTTGGTGACCTCGCCGAGCGCGCGGCCTTCCTTGCGGCTGTAGGCGATCAGGCCCACGCCGCCTTGCTGCGCGCCGCGGATGCATTCCTCGATCGCGTGCGTCAGGTAGGGCCGGCAGGTGCAGATGTCGGAGCCGAACACATCGCTGCCGTTGCACTCGTCGTGTACCCGCGCGGTCAGCGTGATGGCCGGATCGGCGAGGGCTCGCGGGTCGCCGAGGATGTACAGCGTCTGCCCGCCGATCGGCGGCAGGAAGACCTCGATGTCGCTGCGCGTGACCAGCTCCGGGTACATGCCGCCGGTCTCCTCGAACAGCGCGCGCCGAAGATCGGCCTCGCTGACCTTGAAGCGACGCGCCACGCCGGGCAGCCACCACACCGGCTCGATCGCGATCTTGGTGACCACCGCCGAGCCGTCGTCCAGCAGCACCCTGCCGTCGACCTGCAGCCGCTGGAAGGCCAGCGCCTGGCGGATTTCCGGCAGGTGGATGTGCGCCTTCGTCACCGCAATGGTCGGGCGGATGTCGAGGCCGTCGGCCAGCTGCTCGCTGAACACATCGGCCACCGACGCCCCCCACGGGTCGATCGAGACCATCTTGTCGGCGTCGCCCCACTGCGGGTACGGGCCGATCAGGTCGGTGGGTGCGGTGTTGGTCAGGTCGGCGCGGTGGCCCTTGACCAGGTTGCCGGCCGCGACCGCCAGCGCGCGGTAGACGCCATAACTGCCGCTGTGCGTGCCGATCACATTGCGCTGGCTGCGGTTGGCGGTGGTGCCCACCACCGGCCCGCGCTCTACGGCGGTGGCCGCGCCCCAGCGGATCGTCGGTGCGCCGCCGGTGCCCTGCTGGCCCGGGTGCGAGGTCAGCCGGATGTGCTTGCCTGCCGTGGAGGGCGAGTTGGGCTGGGCGCTGTCAGAAGCCATTCGGCAGTCCTTCGAGGGTGAGCGGCGCAAGGTATACGGCGCAACCGAGCATAAGGCGCGCCCGGCCCAAAGTGCCGCACGACCTAAACTTCGGGGCTGCCCGAACGCTCCCGGGACTTCTGTGCCCGCCACCCGATGAACCTGTCCCCGCTCACCGCCCTGTCGCCGCTCGACGGCCGCTATGCCGCCAAGGTCGCTCCGCTGCGCCCGCTGCTCAGCGAATACGGCCTGATGCACCGCCGGGTGCAGGTCGAGGTGGAATGGTTCATCGCGCTGTCGGATGCCGGGCTGCCTGAATTCGCGCCACTGTCTGTCGGCGCGCGCGCCCTGCTTCGAGGCAAGGTGACGGCCTTCTCAGAAGCCGATGCCCAGGCCATCAAAGACATCGAGCGCACGACCAACCACGACGTGAAGGCGGTCGAGTATTGGTTGAAGGCGCAGTTCAAGGGTGAAGCGGAATTGCTCGCCGCCAGCGAGTTCGTCCACTTCGCCTGCACCAGCGAAGACATCAACAACACCAGCCACGCGCTGATGCTGCAAGCCGCACGCGCAGAAGTGCTGCTGCCCACGCTCGACCAGCTGATCGCCGTGATGACCGGGCTGGCGCACAGCCTGGCGCCGCTGGCGATGCTGAGCCGCACCCATGGCCAAACCGCGAGCCCGACCACGCTCGGCAAGGAAGTCGCCAACGTCGTCGCGCATGGGCAAGCCGGCGGGATAGGCGTCCGAGGAGTAGTCGGCGATGCCCTTCTTGCGCGCTTCGGGCGTGCGGTGGCGAGGGCCGGAGTCGCCGCCCTGCCCTGACGCCGCCACGCTGAGCGCCAGGCGCCCGGCGCCGGCCAGCAGGCCGCGCGTCATGCCCTGGCTGGTAGGCGCGCCGCCGGACATCAGCGTGGAGGCGGCGTTCTCGCCGACGGTCTGACCCAGCTGG
>JANXTP010000011.1 GCA_025352345.1 Burkholderiales bacterium
CAGCCGCTCGCCCAGCAGGCCCAACTTTTCCGCCATGTCCACCAGCGCCGCGTTGACGCGGAAGTCATGGCTGGGCAAACGTGAGCGTCCAGCCACCCCACCTTGCTTTGAGCCGGTAGCGGCGTGACGATGGTGTCCACCTACTCGATTGGTGGACACCTATTCATGAACTCCAACCCCGTGATCCGGCGACGTCATGGCGCCGAACCAAAGGACAGTGTCTTGTCGCCGTGCGACGAGCCCAGCGCGTCGACCTCCGCAGTTGCACTGGCCCACGGCCTCAATGCCAATCTCGTACGGAAGTGGCCAGCGGGCCGAGGCTTCAAGCGCGCTGGCCTTGAGGCACCGCCGGCGCCATCCTCGGCGATCCAGCCTGTCGCGGCACCGGCCAGTGCTACTCCCGTTGTTGGCACCCAGTTCGCGCCCATCGTCTTGGCCGGCACTGACCCAAGCCAAGCATGCCGATCTATCCAGCACACCCGTTGCGGCCCAGGGCGAACCCACCATCCACATTGAACTGCTCCGAGGCCCATCCAGTGCTGACGGTGCACTAGCCTGCATCGGTCGGCGCCGTTTGCGCAGTGTGGCTGCGCGAGTTGGCTAGCGGCTGGCTGAGGTGATCCGCATCGACCAACTCTGGCTATGCACCTCGCACGTGGAAATGCGCGCCCGCGCCGACCGGCTGCTGTTCGCGGTCTTGACGACGCTGAAGAGGCCCGTCACGCTCCATCTTGACCCGAGCCAGCTCGGCACGCAGCAGCGCCAGTTCCATTTACTCGGCACTCACGGGCTTGTCGCCTGCGTCCCTCAGTTGCGCCTTCTCGCAGGGCCGCACCCAGTCGCCCAGCATCTGTTTCGGCATGCCTAGCGCCTTGGCCGTCAGCCCCAAGTATTGCCCGCCTTTGACAAGCCGAACTGCCACCAGCTTGAACTCCAACGTGCACCACGCGCGATGCACCGGGTCGTATATCTTGCCCATGATCACTTCTCTGTTTGCTGAATTTGAGCATCAGCCACGGAGTACGTTTTTCGAGGGCATGGTCAGTAGTAGCAGGCCTTGAGCTTGCCAGGCGCAGGGTCGGTCCCAAAGTACTGATTCGTACACGGAACACTGCCCGTGAGATTGCGCTTGATGACAAACAGTCCGCTGGCGCCGTAGGACACGTCGGCCACGGTGCCCGAGGGCAGCACGCAAGTGCCACCCTCGACAGCACATGACACACCGTTGGACCCACTGCTGATCGAGATGGCAACCGGCGCGCTGGTGGTCTGCGCCCCGAGGTTGTCGGTGGCCCGGGCTGTGAGGGTATGGGTGCCCAGCGTGGCGACCCAGGACAGGCTGTAGGGCGCAGCGGTGGTAACGCCCAGCGAGGTCGCACCGTCAAAGAACTCAACGCTGGCAATGGTGCCGTCGCTGTCAGCGGCAGTGGCCGACAGGATGACAGCGGTGCCAGCGCTGTAGGTGCCACTCGCGATCGGTGAGGTCAGGGCCACCGTGGGGGCCGCGTTGCTGCCCTGGCTGACCACTGTGTAGTAGCAGGCCTTGAGCTTGCCAGGCGCAGGGTCGGTCCCAAAGTACTGATTCGTACACGGAACACTGCCCGTGAGATTGCGCTTGATGACAAACAGTCCATTGCCGTAGTAGACGTCCGCCGTGGCTCCAACGGGCAGCACACAAGTGGAGCCTTCCGACGCACAGTACTGGGTCGTTCCGATCGAGCCCGTGGCAGCGGCAGAGGTCGTCTGCTTGCCTTGGTTATCGGTGGCCCGTGCCGTCAGCGAATACGGGCCTGGCTGCGGAGTCCACTCGAGCACATACGGAGCAGCCAACACACTGCCCAACAGATTGGTCCCATTGAAGAACTCGACCTTGACCACGCTCCCGTCTGCGTCCGACGCCGTAGCTGACAGCGTAATCTTTGCACCCGCCGCGAAGGGCTCGTTCGTGGGCGGCCAAGTCAGTTGGACGGTCGGCGCCAAGTTGCCTGCCGGGGCGATTGCATAAAAGCAGCTCTTGACTTGCCCGGGTGCAGGATCACCGCCAAACGACGTGCTTGAACAGGCCAGGCTTGCACTGACTCCGCGCTGGACCGAGTAGAGGCCGTTGGCCCCATAAAAAATATCAACGAGCGTGCCTGCAGGAAACACGCAGGTACCACCCTCCGCAGCACAGAGAAGGATGGGGGATCCATCAAACGAAACTGAGATGGTTGCGACCGAACTGACAGCTTGTGCGCCTCGGTTGTCGGTGGCAATCGCCGTCAAGCGGTGAGGGCCTTGCGTGGCTGTCCAGATCACCGAGTAGGGTGCCGACGTGTCACTGCCAAGCGACGACGTCCCATCGAAGAATTCCACCTTGGAGATGCTGCCGTCGGCATCAGCAGCCTGGGCTGTGAGCGTGACCTGGGCACCCACGGTGAATGTGGCGCCGGTCGTTGGTGAAGTCAGGCCGACGGTCGGCAGCAGATTGCTCGGCGGGGCACCTGGAAGCACTGGTGGCTTGTAGAGCCACACGCCGGCGTCCCCAGTGGCACCGTTGTACTCGTCCAGCGCCACATACGCGCCCAGTTGCTTGATGTACTTCCACTTCCCAAAGACTCCCGTCGCGAATTTCCCGGTCGGTTGGGCTAGCGTCTGACTCTGGACCGTGGTGGCATGCCACTGCTGGCGCAGGTTGCCTGCGGCATCGGTTTCGGCTCGGAAAACATAGACCGTGCCGCCCTGGGTACCGTCCCAGGCCACATACTGGTCAAGTATCTCGTCGTAATCCAGCCCGACTCCCGTGGCCAGCGACAAGGGAGAGCCATCTTCCTTGACAAGGTCGACGCCGAATTCGACCACCACGGAAGTCGACGATGCGCCTGTCAGCTTCCAGACGAGCAGGTCGTTCGCGTTGGTCACAACGCCTGTCGTTCTCACGAAAAGGTTGCGGGCTGTGTCGATCGTGCCGGCGCCTTCAAAGGCAGCGACGCTCGTGGTACGACCAATCCATTCGATCTGGTCCGACTCCCCGTTGGCCAAGTTGCCAACGGCGTACCTGAACAGCGATGGCAGGCCGCTCTGATTGGCGTCGGCCGTCACGTAGACGACGTCCCTGCCGCCCTCCGTGCGATAGGCGGTGGTCCCATTGATGTGGGATGCCAGTGTTGCACCGGACTGAAACAGCCGTCGATCAGACCACATCAGGCCGCCACCAACCGACGGATCGAAACCCGATCCGGTTGATCCACCGACCTTGTTTGCATCGGCAAGGTTCGGATTCCACATCCATGGGCCCGTGCGGGTGACTGCCCCGCCAATGGGCGCTCGGAAAATCCCACCATACGGGTGCGTTGCCCCACCAAAGGTCATGAATCGATCGTTGATCGGCAGGAACAGGTTGTTGTCGTAGGTGTGTGCCGACTGCGGGGCGGAGTTGTCGGTCACCATGTAGTCGGGCGAATACACGCCAGAAGGCAACGACCCCCGGCTCCACAGGCCCGTGGAACCGCTGAACACGTACATCTCATTGCCGAGGTAGTTGTAATGACCGCCGCCGAACAACAACAGATTGCCGCGCGTCGAATCCCATGCAAAGGAACTCCAGGCGACCACAACGCGGCCCGGATTGGACAGACCCGACGAAGGAACGGCAGAAGAACCGACCGCAAACGATGCGCTGAATGAATTGACGTTCGCCTGCACCCAGGAGCCAGGCGTCACGGAATCCACCAGCCCTTTCAGGCGCTGAAGATCCTGGGCACTGGTAGGCTGCAAGGCTGCGGCCAGGACCACTGCCGCACTACAAAAAAGATGCCGTAGGGAATTGCGCTGATGCTCAGACGTTGTCATCGAGAAGCTCCGTTAGCGAGGCTGCAGCGCCGCCGGTCATGGCCAGAATTTTCACTCGAAAGCGGCCTCCAAGTGCGCCTAATCATGCCTACAAGCGCACATACCCCCCCCTATTCAAGCGGGTCGAGCAGCCCCTGGCCCTGCAGTCGCGCGCTCGCTGCGCCTTCTGGCCACCAGAACCTGATCGTCGCCCTGCCTCAGCAAGGGACCCATCCAGACCAGCGGAATAAAGGCTGCGCAATAAGCCGCCCATTTCAACGAGCGGAACCAGCCCCGCACGCTGCCGAACGAATAGCTGACAGGGATGCGCTGGTGATGCACCGCCACCACGTCGAAGCCCGCTTGCTGGGCGAGTCGCGTCAGCGTGGCGACGCTGAACTGGTACAGATGCCCTGGCGGTTCGGCATGGCCCCAGAAGCCCAGGCGGTGCGCCAGCCGCAGCGAAAGGCGTGGGTACAGGCCGTCAGCGTTGGGCGTCTTCAGCACCAACAGCCCACCGGGAGCCATGATGCCGCCAACGAGTGACAGTGTGGCCAGCGGGTCCGGCAAGTGTTCGATCACGTCCCAGAAGGTCACCACATCAAAGCTGTTGGGGGGGTAACTGTCGGCGCGCAGTTCACCGGTCTTCACGTCCAGGCCATGCGCTTCGCGCGCGATTTTTGACGAGTCGGACGAATACTCCAGTCCCTGCCCAGGCCAGCCACTGGCACGCGCGGCATTCAGGAAGATGCCGGTAGAGCAGCCAATGTCGAGCAACCTGCCGGTTTGAACGTGGCGCCGCAATACACGCAGGTTCAGCGCGGCTTCACGTTCATGGAACGCCTTCGAGGCCTCGTCGACGTCGAGCACAGCGTGGTAACCCGATTCGAAGGAATAGAGGTGCGCTCGCTGCTCGTCGGTCGGAGGATTGCTGACGAAGATCAGGCCACAGGCACGGCAGCGCGCCAGATCAAAGCCGTCCTTGTTCAGCAGGGCATCGAAGTGGGCGCGGCCGCAGAGTTTGCAGGCTTCAACGGCCAGGTTCATGTCCCTGTGCGAGAGTTGGATAAGCGGCGGTAGATACATTCAAGCTGTTCGGCGACGGCGTCCCAGCTCATCTTGGCGACCACCGAACGCGCGCGACCGGGCGCAGGTGGCCGCGCCAGAAAGTCGATCACCGCATGGCGGATGGCGGCATGATCATCGGGAGCCACTTCGCGCGTCACGTCGGCGGGCAACTCGAAGTCCATCGTGTGGTTGTTCGTCAGCACGGCAGGCCGGTCGGAGGCCAGCGCCTCGAGGATCGAATTCGGCATGCCCTCATGACGGCTGGGGATCGCCACGACAGCGGCGGCCGCATAGGCCGAGGCAATCAGTTCGCCATGGGGTAATTCGCCCAAGTGATGCACACGTGGCCCGCCCTCCGCCAGGCAGGTCGCCAGGTAGTCTTGTTCGGCCTGGCCTGCATACCCGATGAGCACGATGTCGACATCCACGCCCTTCAGCGCGCGCACGAGGCCGAGCTGGTTCTTCACATCGCCGATGAGCCCCGTGTGCAGCACGAAGGGTCGTGGCAGCGGCCAGCGCTGGAGGAAAGCTTCAGGGCCAGCGCGGAAAAACTCTTCTCCGATGCCGTTGTGCACGATGCTGATCTTGTTGACAGGCATCAGATAGCCCTCGGTCAGAATGCGACGCTCGATGCCTCCCAATACCACCAAGTGGTCAGCCAGCGTCAGGCCGGTGACCACCTGCTGGTAGCTGGTGGTCAGGTCCCAGCGTGTCAAGCGGCCGACGACGCGCGAGATGAACCGCGCGCGAATGCCCTCCCAGCGACTGAATGGCGGATTCAGGATTGTCGAGATGACGACTGGCAAGCCATCATTCTTCGCCTGCTCGACGACACGGTGGTTGCCGTTGTACGGCGCGAACAGATGCACCAGGTCATAGTCGGAAAGGCGTTCGCGCATGGGGTCGAACAAACGAGCCTCGACACCACGCCGGTTCAACGCATCGACGGTTCTCCCGACTTTCATCTTCAGGCCGCCGCCAGTCTGGAACAGCATGGGATAAGACAAAACGGCAACTCGCATCTGCGGATTTTGGGGCCGTTACCACGCACCTGGCGCAACGAGACGCCCAGCGCGCGCAACTCCTCACGCTAATCGCTTTCAGTGCACCCCGTTGGAGATGGCCCGACCTTGTGTGAGGCTCCTTATATTTGTCAGTGGAGTGTTCCACCATTCACGATTCACACGGTCACGTGAAATCCTGCAGCGTCAAAGCAAATCGGCCGGGTCAGAATTCAAGTCCTGTTCGTAAAACGCACCCTATGAATCAAATACTCGAAGAAGTCGTGCGAGGGGCACCACGTTTTAACCAGCCCGACTTGGCTCGCATCGAAAACGACCAAGGGCCGGGCGCTGCTTGGCTCATGGCACTGGATCGCCCGGTGGCGGTGACCGCCGCCGCGAAGGGCCACTTTGCCGCCGCCATTGCGCATGCAGACGGACGCAGCGTGCTGGCGGTCGACCGCTTCGCCACCCAAACCCTGTGCTACCGCGACGATGGCCACCGACTCGCTTTCGCGCAACGTGCCAACGCCCTGGCCAGTGACCGCAACGACCTTGATCCGCAAGCGCTCTACGACTATCTTTATTTCCATGCAATCCCGGCTCCACGAACGATCTTTCGAGGCGTCCACAGATTACCCGCAGGCCATGTCGCTTGGCACGATGGCGATCGCGCCCAGGTGCAACGCTATTGGTCGCCGCGCTTCGATGAGCAGCCGATGTCGTTCGACACGGCACGTCAGCAATTTCGCAATTTACTGGCGCAGGCTGTAACCAATCAATTGGACGGTAGCCGTCCTGCTGCGTTCCTGAGTGGCGGCACCGACAGCTCTACCGTTGCTGGCCTGATTGGCCAAGTCACTGGCCGGCCAGCCGCCACTTATTCGATCGGCTTCGAGGCCGAGGGCTACGACGAAATGGAATACGCGCGCCTGGCGGCACGCCACTTCGGGTGCGACCACCATGAGCACTACGTGACGCCCGACGACCTGGTGCGCTTGATCCCCGAAGTGGCAGCGCATCACGACCAGCCTTTCGGAAATTCGTCGTCCCTGCCCTCGTATTTCTGTGCGCTGAAAGCACGCGAAGACGGCGTGACGCGCCTGCTGGCTGGAGACGGTGGCGACGAACTTTTTGGCGGCAACACCCGCTATGCCAAACAAAGCGTCTTCGACTGGTACGACGGTGTTCCCGAATTCCTGCGCCATGGCTTGCTGAATCCCTTGTCCAAGTCGGGGCGACTGGACCGTATTCCGCTGCTGAAAAAAGGGGCCAGTTATGTGCGCCAGGCCGGCGTGCCGATGCCGGATCGGCTGCAAACCTACAACCTGCTGGACAGGCTGGGCCAAGCGCAGGTACTGACCCCCGGCTTCAGGGCACGAGTCGATGCTCAAGGGCCCCAAGCACAGCAGCGTGCGGTATGGGCCGAGTCGGCAGGGGCCAGCTTCGTGAACCGCATGCTGGCCTTCGACTGGCGCTACACGCTGGCTGAAAACGACCTGCCCAAAGTGCGCAGCAGCACCGAGCTGGCCGGCGTCTCGGTGGGGTTTCCGTTTCTGGATCAGGCGCTGGTCGATTTCTCGACCCGACTGCCCACCGACTTCAAGCTGCGCCGCTTGAAGTTGCGCTGGTTTTTCAAAGAAGCGCTGCGCGGCTTTTTGCCGGACGAGATCCTCACCAAGAAGAAGCATGGCTTCGGATTGCCGTTCGGCGTGTGGGCCACACGCCACGATGGCCTGAAGGCGCTGGCGCTCGATTCCGTCAGAGGCCTGGGAGAGCGCGGCATCGTGAAGCGCGAATTCACCCACGAACTGATGAACCGCTACCTGCCTGAGCATCCCGGCTACTACGGTGAAATGGTGTGGATTTTGATGATGCTGGAGCAGTGGTTCAGGCACCACGCGCCAGACTATCGGTTCGCTGAGTAGCGCAGCCGCTTACTCAGCGACTGCGGATGCGGTACGCAGATTGCGCGCCAACCGCAGCGCAAAACGCCAGCGGCTTTGATCCCAGGGCGTGAAACGGGGCAACTCGAACAAGCGGTCGTTGGCGCGACACGCAGCGCCGGGTGCGGTGCTGACAGCGGCCTTGAAGCCGAGTCGCTGCACTAGGGCCACGTCGCGCTGGCGGTAGTCCCGCCCGGGCTTGCCGTTGGGATAAGCGAACAGCTTCACCGGTCGGCCCAGCAAGCTTTCGAGTTCGCATTTGCTTTGGGCCAGTTCTCGCTCGGCGGCGGCATCGTCGAGCGCAGCCATGATGGGGTGCGAGACCGTGTGGGCACCGATCTGCATGCCCGCCGAGGCCAAGCCTCGCACCTGGTCGGCGGTCATCATCAAATCGCTGCGCGGGGTGACATGCGCCCGCTCGGCAATGCATTCCGACATCCGCAGCCGCTCGGCATGCGGGAGGTACTTCACCGCATCCAACAAGCGGTGAATCGCTGCTCTTCGCTGCGGTGTGGTCGGCAGTTCGATGCGTTCAAACCCGGGCAAACGCAAGCCCGTGAGATCCAGCGACGATTGACTGGTCTTACGCACGGCCTCGATCACCGTGTCATTCCACATGCGCCCACCGTTCAAAAAGCCGGTGGCAATGAAGAAGGTCGCGCACAGACCATGCGATTGAAGGATCGGCATGGCCAGATCGTGGTTGTCGGCATAGCCATCGTCAAAGGTGATGGCCAGCGCGCGCTGCGGTAACGAATTCTGGGCCAGTCGCTCGACGGCTTCGTCCAGTGGCAGCACGCGGTACCACGCAGCCAGCCAGGCGCAGATCTCATCGAAACGGCGAACGTCGGGGTCGTCCGGAAACAGGAGGTCAGGCGTTGCCAATACACGATGGAAGATAACGATCGACAAACGCGAGCCGACGCCCGGCGGCGACAACGCCGACAGCACCAGTCGCCATGCACGATCGCTCGATGATTTGGAGGTCCGCGCGGTCGGCACTGCAGCAAGCCTCACGACAGAGGCCTCACGGGCGTGGCGGGCAGCGCAACATCCGCTGGCGACAAGTTTGCAGCCACGAATGCGGCCGAATTGGCTATCTCAGCCTGCACGAAGCGCTTGGCCAGCACGGCCATGATCATCACGTTGTAGGGCATGTCGTAGTACGCAAGGCTGAGAAATGCGCCGGCGGCGCCGTAGCCAATCATGCTGACTTGAATCATGGGGCCGAGCTGCGCTGCCCACGCGAATCGCTCATCCGAGCGACTGGCCCGCGTGAGCCAAGCGGCGCTCCGCCAGGTCGACACGCCGATCGCCATGAACAGAATCAGGCCGATGAAGCCATGCTCCCCCATGATCTGAAAGTAGATGCTGTGGGCTGCATGAGGATCGTCACCCACGGGCGCATAGATTTGAAAAATATTCCCCGTCCAGATCATGAATCCACCACCGAAGACATTGTCTTTGGCCAAATTAAATGCCATCCACCAGGCGTTGATACGTCCCAACGCCGACGCGTCTTCGTCGTAGGTCTGGATGGTTCCCATGCGATCCCACCATGCCTCAGGCATCACCGACAGCCCGCCTATGC
>JANXTP010000086.1 GCA_025352345.1 Burkholderiales bacterium
CGGCCCGGGCTGCACATGCGCGTCGATTTCAAGAGCGGCATGATCGGTGCGCTCGATACGCAGCTGGTTTACGAGTTCTTCCAGGGCTTCGTCAACCACGCCAACGTGAGCCTGCACATCGACAACCTGCACGGCGACAACGCGCACCACCAGTGCGAGACGATCTTCAAGGCCTTTGCCCGGGCGATGCGCATGGCGCTGGAGATCGACCCGCGCATGGGCAATGTGATCCCGTCGACCAAGGGCAGCTTGTGAGGGTGACGCCGTGAGTCGAGTGGTTGCTGTCGTCGACTACGGCATGGGCAACCTGCGCTCGGTGTCGCAGGCGGTGATGCATGTCGCTCAGGGTTCAGGCCTGGAGGTGAAAGTAACGTCCGACCCCGACGTGGTCTACGCCGCCGAGCGTGTCGTGCTGCCCGGCCAGGGCGCGATGCCCGACTGCATGCGCGAGCTGCGCGAGTCGGGCTTGAAGGATGCTGTGCTCGACGCGGCCGCGCGCAAGCCGCTGCTGGGTGTGTGCGTCGGCATGCAGATGCTGCTGTCACGCAGCGAGGAAGGCCCGCCGGGCGAGGGCACGCCCGGGCTGTCGCTGATCCCGGGCGAGGTGATCCGCTTCCAGCTTGACGGCCAGTGGCAGCCTGACGGCAGCCGCTACAAGGTGCCGCAGATGGGCTGGAACCAGGTGATTCAGGCCCGGCCGCACTCGCTGTGGGCAGACGTACCGACCGGCGCAAGCTTCTATTTCGTGCACAGTTTCTACGCGCGACCGACCGATTCGCGCCACAGCCTGGGCGAAACGGATTACGGACAGCGCTTTACCTGCGCGCTGGGGCGGGATAATATTTTTGCGACGCAGTTCCATCCGGAGAAGAGCGCGACTCACGGTCTGACCGTGTATCGAAATTTCCTCCACTGGAATCCCTGATTGCCGCGACACGCTGCGGTGGCCTCGGTTCTGCAGCACCTTCCTGCCCCTGATTTCTTCAACTGTTTGTTCCGGTCATGTTGCTCATTCCTGCGATCGATCTCAAAGACGGCAAATGTGTGCGCCTCAAACAGGGTGACATGAGCAACTCGACAACCTTCGGTGAGGACCCCGCGGCGATGGCGCGGCGCTGGGTCGATGCCGGCGCACGGCGCCTGCACCTGGTCGATCTGAACGGGGCCTTCGCCGGCAAGCCGGTCAACGAGGCCGCCATCAAGGCCATCCTCGCCGAAGTCGGCGACGAGATCCCGGTGCAGCTCGGCGGTGGCATCCGCGACCTCGACACCATCGAGCGCTACCTCGACGACGGGCTGAGCTTCATCATCATTGGCACCGCCGCGGTGAAGAACCCAGGTTTCCTGCGTGATGCCTGCAGCGCGTTCGGCGGCCACATCATCGTCGGCCTCGACGCGAAGGAAGGCAAGGTCGCCACAGACGGCTGGAGCAAGCTCACCGGCCACGAGGTCATCGACCTGGCAAAGAAGTTCGAGGACTACGGCGTCGAGGGCGTGATCTACACCGACATCGGCCGCGACGGCATGCTGTCGGGTATCAACATCGAGGCAACAGTGAAGCTGGCGCAAGCGCTTACGATTCCTGTCATCGCCTCTGGTGGGTTGAGCGACCTGGCCGACATCGACCGGCTGTGCGCGGTCGAATTCGAAGGCATCGCCGGTGTCATCTGCGGGCGTGCCATCTACACCGGCGACCTCGATTTCGCTGCCGCGCAGGCGCGTGCCGACGAGCTGAACGGGAACTGACCCGCGCCACTCTCACCTCTTCCCAACGCCCTGCGATGGCAGCCGGCGACCCCAGATGCTTTCCAAGCGAATCATTCCCTGCCTTGACGTGACCGGTGGTCGCGTCGTCAAAGGCGTCAATTTCGTCAAGCTGCGCGATGCCGGTGACCCGGTCGAAATCGCTGCGCGCTACAACGAGCAGGGTGCTGACGAGCTGACTTTTCTCGATATCACCGCGACCAGCGACGGCCGCGATTTGATCCTGCACATCATCGAGGCCGTCGCCTCGCAGGTGTTCATTCCATTGACGGTCGGCGGCGGCGTGCGCACGGTCGACGATGTCAGGCGCCTGCTCAACGCCGGCGCCGACAAGGTCAGCTTCAACTCTGCCGCCGTGGCGAATCCCCAGGTCATTAGTGAGGCGTCGCAGCGCTACGGCGCGCAGTGCATCGTGGTCGCCATCGACGCCAAGCGCCGGGGTGGCGACGACTTGGCCGCGCGCGGCCCCGGCTGGGATGTGTACACCCACGGCGGGCGCAAGAACACCGGCCTCGACGCGGTGGACTGGGCCACGACGATGACCGAGCACGGCGCGGGCGAAATCCTGCTCACCAGCATGGACCGCGACGGCACGAAATCCGGCTTCGATCTGGCACTGACCCGCGCCGTCAGCGACCGCGTCGCGGTGCCGGTGATCGCTTCGGGCGGCGTTGGCACCTTGGCGCATTTGTCTGAAGGCATCCGCATCGGCGGCGCGGATGCGGTGCTGGCCGCCAGCATCTTTCATTACGGCGAGTTCACCGTGGCGCAAGCCAAGGCGCTGATGGCGCGCGACGGCATCCCGGTGCGGCTGTGATGGCACACGCCAAACCGAAGGAGGGCCCCCGATTCGGCAGCCGCGCGTTTGCCGATGTGCCCTCGAAGAAGAAGGCGGTTGCGAAGAAGCCGACGGTGTCGCCCGACATCGCCTCCTTGCCGCGCGAGGTGCGCATCATCGGTGGGGCATGGAAGCGCAGCAAATTGCCGGTCAGCCTGCTGCCCGGCCTGCGCCCGACGCCTGATCGCGTGCGCGAGACGTTGTTCAACTGGCTGGGTGCCGACCTCGCCGGCTGGCGCTGCCTCGATGCCTTCGCCGGCAGTGGCGCGCTGGGCTTCGAGGCCGCGTCGCGTGGCGCCGCTTCGGTGCTGCTGCTCGAACGCGAGAGCCGGCAAGCTCGCAGCCTGGAAGAATCGAAGCAGCGCCTGAAGGCCGAGACGCTGCAGGTGGTGGCCACCGACGCGCTGTCATGGATGCGCCGCGCTGTGCCCGATACTTTCGAGTTGGTGTTCATCGATCCGCCGTTTGGCAGTGACCTGCTGGCACCGGCGCTGGCCGCCGCCGCGCGGCTGGTGGTGCCCAGTGGCTACGTCTACCTCGAAGCCGCACACGCCTACAGCGCCGAAGACATCGCGCCGCTGAAGCTGACCGTTTATCGACATCTTCAAGCCGGCCGGGTCCATGCTCATCTGTTGCAGCGCATGATCGGTCACTACACTGCGGCCCATACACCTTGACCGGGAGTGCCGAATGACCTCCGTGACCAAGCTGACGGCCATCTACCCTGGCACCTTCGACCCGATGACGCTGGGTCACGAGGACCTGATGCGCCGCGCCAGCCGCTTGTTCGAGCGCCTGATCCTCGCAGTGGCCGCCGGACACCACAAGCGCACGATGTTCACCATCGAGGAACGGCTGGAGATCGCCCAGGAACTGGCGCGCAAGCACCCCAACGTCGAAGTGGTCGCTTTTCGCGGGTTGCTGCGCGACTTCGTCGTCGGCATCGGCGGCAAGGTGGTGGTGCGTGGCCTGCGTGCGGTCAGCGACTTCGAATACGAATTCCAGATGGCCGGCATGAACCGCCAACTGATGCCAGACGTGGAAACGGTGTTCCTGACGCCTAGCGATCAGTTTCAGTTCGTTTCCGGCACCTTCGTCAGGGAGATCGCGACGCTGGGCGGCGATGTCTCCAAATTTGTGTCACCTTCGGTGCTCGAACGGCTGCGCTCACGCGTCAGCCTGAAGTACCCGGAAGCCTGAACGCCGACACCTCCTGACATGGCCCTGCTGATCACCGACGAATGCATCAACTGCGACGTGTGCGAGCCCGAGTGCCCGAACGCGGCCATTTCGATGGGCATCGAGATCTACCAGATCGACCCGGCCAAGTGCACTGAATGCGTGGGCCATTTCGACGAGCCGCAATGCGTGCAGGTGTGCCCGGTGGCCTGCATCCCGATCGACCCGAATCATGTGGAATCGAATGAATCGCTGTGGGTGAAATACCGGCGGCTGCAGGCGCAGGCTGCCTCTGCGGTGTCCGCCGCTTCCGAGTGATCCTGCAGAGCGGCGTTTCAGTCGCGCGGTTGCGCCAGGACGACGACCGGTGCGGGCTTTGACGCACGACGATTTGGAGGCGGTGCCGGCACGCGCAGCCGCTTTGTTTTGGCCTTGGCGCTGGTGTTGGTGTTGGTGTTGGTGTTGGGCCTGACCGCGTTGTTCGAGGCTGACTTCACCGGCGCATTGAAACTGCCCGCCAGCGCCGGCCGCAGGGCCACTTCATTGGCGAGCCGATCGCGTTCCAGCGACGACGCCAGTGCCGCGGTGCGCTCGTTCACCTGCTTGGCCTGCATGCGCTGCTCATCGCTGCGCTCATCGACCAGTTCAAGTCGACGACCCTCCGCGCACGGGGTCTGCGAGTAGTTGCTGCCGTTCGGGCCGCAGCGGTAGACGTCCGCAGCGGCGGCCGGCGTGATGAGTGCAACGGCCATCGAGCTGGCAAGCCAGGTACGCAGTGTCATGACGAGACTCCTCCAGGGGCATCAGGCAGTTTTTTCGGCCGAGGCGGCCGCGCGTGAATCTTCAGCATCGCGCGCTCCATGTCGCCGGCGATCAGCAGGTCGAGGGCGCCCAGCGCCTGCGTGATGCTCTGATCGATCGCCTCGCGCTCCGCCACCGCTGGCTTGCGCAGCACATGGTTGATGACCTCCGCCTTGACGCCGGGGTGGCCGATGCCCAGCCGCAGGCGCCAGAA
>JANXTP010000088.1 GCA_025352345.1 Burkholderiales bacterium
CCGACCTGCGTTCGCGCATGAACACGCTCGAACGCCGCGACGAACTCGACACCAACGACGTGCTGCGGCCGCACGTGTTCGCCAGGATCATCACGGCCTCATGGCGCGCTGCCGGGCTCGATCTGGGCACCTGGCGTCAGCTGCAGGCGGTGTTGCACGACGAGTTCGCGCACTTCACCGAAGAGGGCTACCACGAGACGAACCGGTTTTTGCTGGGCCGCCACGTGCTGCCCGAGATCGACCTGCGGCCGTTCATCCGGCGCACGCAAGGCGCCTACACCGGCGGGTTCACCCACTCGGGCCAGGGCGGCGCCGGCGGCTTCGTCGCCTCGGGCGGTGCGGCGCACGGCGGCGCGGAAAACCGCCCCACTGCGGGTGTCGGCGACGAGACCCGCATGATGACCCGCGCCGGTGGGCTCGCGCGTGGCGCCGACCACGCCGAAGCCGTGCTCGGCCGGCTGAACCGCCTGATCGGCCGGCAACTGCCGGGTTTCGGGGCTACCCAACAGGGCCGGCCGGTGATGACCGCGCCACGCCTGAAGAACGCGATCAACGACGCGCAGCAAGGCATTGCCAACCGTTTTGCATTGGCCGAGCACGCGCGCACGATCGCCGGCGGGCACGTCAGCACGCCCGCGCTGCTCGAGGAACTGAACCAGCGCAAACAGGCGCTGAAGAGTGCCGCGAGCACGTCGGTCGAGCGCGCCACGATCGAGATCGTCGCGCTGCTGTTCCAGAGCATCCTGACCGAAGAGCGCATTCCCACGGCCGTGCGCGTCTGGTTCGCGCGGCTGCAGATGCCGGTGCTGCGCGTGGCCGTCAGCGAACCCGATTTCTTCGCCACCATCGACCACCCGGCGCGCCGCCTGATCGACCGCATGGGCTCGTGCGTGATGGGCTTCGACGCGACCAGCCGCGCCGTCGGTGACCTCCTCGAGAAAGAGATCAAGCGCGTCGTCCAGGTCGTCGAGGCCTATCCCGACACCGGTCGGCGTGTGTTCCAGACCGTGCTGGTCGAGTTCGAAAAATTCCTCGAGCACTACTTCAAGAACGAGAACGAAGCGTCGCGCAAGGGCGTGTCGCTGGCGCAGCAGGTCGAGCAGCGCGAGACGCTGGCGATCCAGTACACGATCGAGTTGCGCAAGATGCTCAACGAGATGCCGGTGCAGGAGGGCGTGCGCGAGTTTTTGTTTCAGGTCTGGGCCGACGTGCTGGCGATGACCTCGGTCAAGCATGGCAACCAGAGCGACGCCACCAAAGAAATGAAGCGCGCCGCCGCCGACCTGATCTGGTCGGCCGGCGCCAAGGTCTCGCGCGAGGAGCGCGCCGAGGTGATCCGCCGCCTGCCGCCGCTGCTGAAGACGCTGCGCAACGGCATGGACCACGCCGGCGTGCCGGCCGAGAAGCAGGACGAGCACGTCCAGAGCCTGAACAACTCGCTCGCCGCCGCGTTTACCGCGAAGTCTGCGGCGATTCCGCACGCGCGGCTCGAGGAGCTGATGGTGCGGCTCGAGACGCTCGAGGAGCTTCTGCCCGAGGCCGATGACCTGGAGATCGACGAGTCGATGGTGCACGACCTGTCGGGGCACGAAAGTGCGGAGCTCGAAGTCGTTTCCGAAGGCGGCTCGATGCCGACGCGGGCGATGATCGCGTGGGCGCGCGAGCTGCAGGTGGGCAGCTGGTACATGCTCGACTACCGTAGCCGCAACGAGCCGATGCAGCTGGCCTGGCAGGGCATGCGGCGCCAGCTGACGTTGTTCGTCTCGCCCCAGGGGCGCGGCGTGCTGTTCCAGCAGAACCGCCTTGCGGCGTTCCTGCAGGCGGGGCTGCTGGTGCCGGCGCAGGAAGAATCTCTGACGGTGCGCGCGACGCGCAACGCGATGGCCAAACTGGACGGGGATCCGAGCCGGCTGCTCGGCTGATCGAGCGGCGGCTTTTGCCGTGCCACCCATCGCGGCCTGGGCCGCAGTTCCTAATGAATCAGGCGGTCTTCCTCGTCGACGAACAGTTCGTCGAGGATCAGCGCATCCGGCT
>JANXTP010000089.1 GCA_025352345.1 Burkholderiales bacterium
GTGCAGGTCAGCAGCCGGCCCGAAGGCGCGCGGCGCTGCATCAGGTCGGGCAACCAGTCTTGCGGGAGGTTGGCGCGGGAGCCATCGCAGACGTAGACCTGGCCGTCATCTGCCACCGCGAGGGCCGTGGGGCAATGCAAGGGCACGGAGCCGGCATCGCTGAGCGTGGCGGTGACGGCGCCGCTGGCCGAGAGCGCCACCACACCGTGCCCGGCCACGCCGGCCAGCAGCCGGCCGTCGGGTGTCCACGCCAGCGGGCCGACCGGGCCCGGCAGGGTGGCGAAGGTCGATCGCTCCTCGTGGTCGGCGCCGGCGCAGCGCAGGATGCTGGTGCCGCTGGAAACGTAGAGCGCGCCGTCGGGACCGGGGGCCAGATCGTCGGGCCGTTCGATCAATTCACCCAGCGCGCGTGCCTGGTCCAGCCGGCTGTTGGACGAGAACGGCCCGTCGAGCACGGGGATGGCATGCAGCTCCCGGTTCGGGTTCAGCACGCGGTCGACGATGTCACGCAGCAGCCCCATCAGCTCGCCCCTTTCCAGTAGGAGTTCCAGCTTTGCCACTCCGGGTCGGCGTCGGGCAGGCGGATGCGACCGATCCGGTTGTTCTCCAGCCCACCGATGTAGAGCCAGCCCTTGTGCTCACGGACCGACGTGATGGTGGGGTGGGAATGGCCGCCCGGGTCCCACATCGACTCGCTCACGCTGCCGTGGTCGTCGAACTTGACGATGCAGCCGTAGTTGATGCCCGGGCACAGCCATTCGTCGGGCGGAATCTGCTTGACCATGCGGATGCGGAAGCCCGGATTGGCCATCGCCAGGTCGTAGACCGGCGAGCGCAGGCCCACCAGGGCGAGCCAGTAGCTGCCGTCCGAGGCTCGGTTGATGTTGTCGCAGTAGCCGGGCAGGTTGTCGATCAGCACCTCGCAGGTGCCGGCCTTGTCGCCTTCGAGCCAATAGCGGTAGACCCGGCAGAGCCAGGTGCTGGCCCAGAGCAGCGACTTGCCATCGTGGGCAACGCAAACGCCGTTCGGGAAGGTCAGGCCCTTCAGGATCGTGCGCGTCGTGCCCGTCTTCGGGTCGTGGCAGATCAGACGGCCGTTGCCGCGCCCTTCGAAGCCGTCGAGGGCCCAGTCGGTCAGCTCGTAACGGGTGCTGGCTTCGCTGAAGTAGATCTTGCCGTCGGGCGCGATGTCGAGGTCGTCGGCCAGGTACAGCCGGGAGTCGTCCTTGAGCCGGGTGCGCGTGCGGTTGGTGCGGTCGGTGACCTTGAACACCGTGCGGTCCGGCCTGACCCCGTACACGCCCATGCCGGCGACGCAGACGATCAGGTTTTCGTCGCGGTCGAAGGCCATGCCCAGCGGCCGCCCGCCGATGCGTGCGAACTCCTCGCGCACCGTGTAGTCGGGCGCGGCAAATCGGAGGATGGCGCCGTTGCGCGTGACGGCATACAGGTTGTCGCGCCGGTCCAGGATGATGTCCTCGGGCCCCTCGATCTGTCCGACCGCGATCGCCTCGGCAGCCTTGAGCCGGTCGTTCTCTGCGAACGGCGTTCCGCTGCCGCGGGCGATCGACGCCGGCGGCTCGAAGTCGACCCAGCTCGGCACCACGTAGACCTTCTGCTGGACACTGCCCTTGTTCTTGACCCACTTGACATTGAAGCCCACGGCCACCAGCAGGATGCTGCCGATCAGCGTCGTCGTGACGTTGCCGGACACGCCCATGCGCACCAGGCCGTTGACGAGCATGAAGATGATGGCCGCGCCCATCATGGCGCGGGCGATGGTGCCGCGTCCGCCCGCCAGGCTGATGCCGCCGAGCACGACCGCCGCCAGGGCGTTGATCTCCCAGCCCAGGCCGGTGTCCGTGCCCGAGCTGTTCTGACGGGCGGCATAGAAGACGCCGGCCAGCGCCGCCAGCGCGCCCGAGATGACGTAGGCCGAGAACAGCGCCCGCTTCACGTTGACGCCGGCGTGGCGCGCCGCCTTGCGGCTGGAGCCCACGGCCATGATGTGCACGCCGGGCCGCAGGCGTGTCAGCAGGATGTGGGTGGCGATGGCGACCACCAGCAATGCCGTCATGTTGGTGGGCAGGCAGAAGATCGAACCGGCACCGAGGAAGTCCCACACCGGACTGTCGCTGGCCACGCTGGCCAGCTGATCGGTATGGGCGGCGGTGAGCTTGTTGTACAGCGCTCGCAGGACGATCAGCGTGACCAGCGTGGTCAGGAACGGCCGGGTCTTGCCGTAGGCGATGAGCGCGCCGTTGACCGCGCCCATGGCGGCGCCGAACACCACGACGCCGAGTACCACCAGCGGCAGCGGCAGGTCCAGAGCCAGGTAGGCGTAAAGCGTGAGGAAGTTCGCCATCGCGAACACCGAGCCCACCGAGAGATCGATGCCGCCGGAGAGCACGGCCACCGCCATCGCCGCTGCGACGATCGCCTGCTCGGAGAAGCTCAAGGCCAACTGGCGAAGACTGCCCACGCTGGCATAGCCCGGAATGGACAGCGCGAACGTCAGGAAGACCGCAATCATCAGCGCGAACGGAATGACGGGTTCCATCCACCGCTTTTCGAGCAACTCGCCCAGGAAGACCTGAGGTGAGTGCTGGTGCCACAGGCGCTGAAGGCTTCTCATGTGATCAAGTCAGGACGTTGGTGAGGCCGGCGCGCTGCACCCCGTCCGCCGCATCCGAGTGCGGCGGGGGATGCACACGCTGAAGGCCGTGATGCGCGTTGGTTAACTAGCGGTCACTTGGCCGCGACCTTGGGCACGACGAAGCAGTACTGGCGGTCTGACTTGCCCGTCACCCAGTAGGGGGTCGTGTAGAAGGCCAGCCGCTTGGAGCCCGCCTTGTCCTTGCCCTGAATCAAACCGATCGCGGCCGCCACGATGGCCTCGCCCTGGGTATCGGCGCGGTAGGAAAGGTTCTTGTAGAAACTGCCCTGCTCGAGCAGATCGCAGTCCGCCGGCTGGCCGTCACTGGCGACCCAGATCTTGGTCTTGCCGGTTTTGCCGGCCGCCTTGATCGCTTGCGCCGCGCCGGCCGCTTGCGGGCCCCAGACGCTGAGGATGCCGCACAGGTTGGGATTCTGCTGCAGCACGGTGGCGGTGATCTCGCCGGCCTTGTTCGCATCCCAGTTGGTGGGCTGCGACGACACGACCTTGATCGACTTGTCGGCGCCGAACACCTCCATCGCGCCGCGCTTCATGTCCAGCGAGTAGGCGGCCGTGGCCTCGCCTTCGAGGATCGAGATCTGACCGGAGCCTTTGGTGCCACCGCACTCGGCAACCATGTCCTTGGCGAGGCGCCGGCCCATGTCGCGGGCATCGACGCCCACGTAGGCGTCAGTGAGCTGGTTGGAGGCCATGTTGACCTGGATGACGTAGATGCCCGCGTCCATGGCGCGCTTCAGCTCGCGCGCGAGCAGCGTCACGTTGGGGTTCTGCACGATCAGAACGTCCGGCTTCTCGTTGATGAGCTCGCTCACCGCCTGCAACTGGACGTCGGACTTGAAGTTGGCGTCACGCACGATCAGCTGCATGCCGTAGTCGTCGAAGTGGGCCTTCATGTTGCGCGTCCATTCGGACTCCAGCACGCCCAGCCAGACCGGTGCCCAGGCGACCTTCTTGCCCTTCAGGGCCAGATCGAAACCTGCGCGCAACTCCTCGCGCGGTTCGGCGGCCGAAGCCGGCGCGCTGCCGAGAACAGTGGCGCAAAGGGCCGCGGCGGCGGCGAGCGCCCTCATTTCGATACGAAGTGTGCGTTGGGTCATCGATGTCTCCTTTGGGTAGAGGTCAGGGCGCGTCCCTGGCCGGATGGGCAAACCGACACCACGTCAGTCACCCTGCTTCGAGGTTTCTTCGTCCCGCGGGTGAAGGATCGAGTCGAGCACGATCGCCACCAGCAGGACCAAGCCCTTGACGATGTTCTGGGTCTGGACATCCAGATCCATGATGGTCATGCCGTTGAGCAGCACGCCGATGAGCAGCGTGCCGACGATGACGCTCAGGACATTGCCGCGGCCGCCCGTGAGGCTGACGCCGCCGAGTACGACGACCATGATCACGTCGAAGATCAGCGTCGACTCGACGACCTGCAAATGCATCAGCGCGGTCTGCGCAATCATCACGACACCGCCGATGTAGCCGATACCGGCGCACAACGCGTACTCGATCATGGTGAGCGGCCGCGTCGGCAGCCCGCTCAGGCGAGCTGCATCGGGGTTGTCGCCGTGGGCGTAGATGAAGCGGCCGAGCACGGTTCTGGAAAGAAGCAGGTGCACAGCGACCGCCGTGATGGCAAAAATGACCAACGCGACCGGGATGCCTCCCAGCACGTTGCCCCCGAGCTGAAGGAAATCATCGTGTCCGGGCGCCAGGTTGACGATGAAGTGCTGCACCGCCGTTGTGCGCGTGATCCCGAGCACCGCGAGGCCCGAGGCCAGCGTCGTCAGCAGCGCGGGCATCTCGACCACCGCGATGAGCCAGCCATTCAACAGGCCGATCGCGATGGCAATGCCGAGGCCCGCAAGTAGCGCGAGCGGCGTGGGCGTGCCGGAGTTCATCAGCAGGATGGCGATGGCCGACGCCACAGCCATCGAGGACACCTGTGAGAGATCGAGTCCGCGCGCGATCACCACGATTGCCATCCCCAGCGCCAGAATCCCAAGGATCGAGATGTTGCGTGCCAGCGCGAGGAAGTTGCCGACGGTCATGAACCCTTTCAGCGTCACGCTGAAAGCCAGCATCGCAATCACGCAAATGCCAAGCACCAACAGCGCCTGGCTTGGCGGTTTTCGTGGTGCGACTGGCTGATCCCGTGCCATAACAATGCCTCTGGCTGCTGCGTGCCGACCCATTCGGCTGCTGAGCTGCTCGGGCGCCAGTGTGCCCGGAATGGATCCAATTCTCATCGGTAGTATCCATAACTACTATTTTTTGTCGTTAGGCTGCGAAAAAACCGCCTGTTTGTATCCAAACAGAGATCTTGGCCGACCGCTGCATCCAATCCGTGCCCCGGTGGGGCGGCGGCAAGCGTCGACGCCAAGCCGCGCAAGGCCGTCGACCCAGCCGGTGACCGCAGTGAAGCCCCGACTCAAAAGTGGCGCGATGTCACGCCTCGCCATGCGCTCTTGCGAGCGCGTCAACGATCAGGCGCGCGACACTTTCCCCAGCCGGGACGAAACTGACCACAAACCCAAGTCAGTTCAGAGACCCGTTCACGGTGCCCGGCTGCTCGCGGGCATCAACGGCGCGTATGAACTCCTCGGACGAGGATGTCCAGCCGAGCAGTACTTGAATGGTCAGCAACGACGCGTCGTGGTTGCTCCGCTGCAGATCGTGACCGATCGGCTCGCCCGTCCAGTCTTCCAAGAGTACGCAGGAATAGTCTCTGAACATGGCGTCGCGAATCGTTGCTTCCACGCAGATGCTTGTCGTGCAGCCGGTGACGATCAGATGCCTGGCGCCCAAGCGCCGCAGGATGGCGTCCAGCTCGGTTTCAAAGAATCCGCTGAATCGATGCTTGTAGAGCACGACATCCGAGGCTTCCGGTGCCAGCTCAGCGAGGATGTCTGTGTTCCAGGTGTCACGTACCAATATGCGGCTCTCTCGGCCATCAGGTCCCTGCACGACCGTACCGATACCAAGCATCCGATGCCTGACATAGTTGGGGCTGTCCACTGGCCCCGCGTCTGAGAGATCTGCCTTGAACGCCATCTTCAAGTAGATGACCGGGATCCGATGGTGTCGCGCTGCGGCAAGCACCTTGCCAGTGGGCGCCACAGCGCGTTGGATCATCGAGATATCGATGCCGGCGCGATGAAACATACCGCCTTCGGCGCCAAAGTCGTTCTGCATGTCAACGACGATTACCGCGCACGTCGCGATGTCGACCGCAACGGCCTGCGGCTTGGCGTGAATCATCGCGGGCCGGCTCTGAGCACGCGGCATGGTGTTGTCGGTCTTCATCAACGAACTCCGGTGAGAGCGGGGTGTGCGGCCTAACGGAAAGCGTTTCTGCGGCGCCCCTCTCAAGTCGACCTGACGCGCCGATGCAGATGACGTCGGATAAACCTCGCTGGAGTCAACCGCCGCTCGCTGGCGGTGGTGTGCGGCGCGCTCGGGGAATGTACGGCTCAGCGTTGGGGTTTGTGAAGCGCGCGGCGCATCAGCACGCTGCGGGGGCTGTCTGTGTTGGCCCAAGCGGCGCGCATGTTCTGCGCGAGCCGTGTTGCTCAGGCGAACGCGGCACGCTGGCGGCGTCATCTGACCCGCAGACACGAGCGAGGCCATCACTGCGTCGCGAGCGCCAAGGAAGGCGGGCCACCGTGATGGCGCGGCGTCGAATCACGGCGGCCCTGTGCAGTGAGCGGCATTGCCGTGGCGGCTCTGCGTGCTCGCCTGCAACACCTCGATGGCCTGCCAGTGTCCCGGCCTGCAGTGCGGGCAGGACGCGATCTCGATCCCTGCCGACCTCGCCTGAAACCTGCCGGGCGCCACCGTCTGCGCCGACCGCAACGCCAACGCGCGCGGCGATGCCGATGAACCACACACTCGCGCTGACCACGCCCAAGTGCCGCGCGGCGACGCCGCCGGGCCGGGCACGCGCATCCCGGCGCTGATCATCTCGCCGTTCGCGAAAAAAGGTTTCGTCGACAAGACCCCGCACGACACCGGCTCGATCCTGCGCTTCATCACGCACCGCGGGTCGCTCGCGCCGTTGCCGGGCATCGGGTCGCGCTACGCCGGCCTGGCGCGACACGGCAGCGCACCGATGGCTGACCTGAGCGCGGCGCTCGACTTCGGCCACTGAGCGCCCCAAGGACGCCGCCATGCGGCGCCCGTCCCCCGCGGGGATCAAGCAAAGTGGCAAAGCCACATTTGCTTGAGGCAGACACGACGGCGTGCCGTCTGGCACCACGAGCGCGCCGGCTCCGACACCGCGCGGGGGCCGCGCCGATTGCCAGGCACGGGCTGGCAGCTAACCTCGTGGAACCTCATCCGCAAGGAAAATTCTCATGGTCCGCGCCCTCGCTTTCTTCCTCCTGCTCGTGCTGATCGGCCTGTTTGCGCTGATCAACTGGGGCGCTTTCGCTGCGCTCACCACGCTCAACCTCGGCGTCACCAGCCTGCAGGCGCCACTCGGCCTGATCATGCTCGGGCTGGTCGCGTTTCTGTGCGTGCTGTTCACGGTCTGGGTGATCTCGCTGCAGGCGAGCGCGCTGGCGGCCGCGCGCCGCCAGACGCGCGAGCTGCAGGTCCAGCGTGACATCGCCGACAAGGCCGAGGCATCGCGCTTCACCGAGTTGCGCGCCGAGCTGCTCGCGCGGCTCGACCGGCTGCAGAGCGAATCGCGGATCGCGATCGAGCAAAGCGCCAACGCGGTCGCCGCGCAACTGGGCCAGCTCGAAGACCGCCTCGAACGCGAGCGCTTCGTCGCGCCGGTGCTGCCGGCGGTGCGTTGATCTCCAGGCCCGCGGCGGCGCTGTCCCACACGTGACACCGAGCGAGGGTTAGCTCCCCTGACCGCTGTCGGAAGATGCGGACTATTCTCGTCCTCGCTCGATTCCACGCGCCGTCAGAGCGCTGCAGCCCACAAACCTCAGGAGACAGACATGACAGTTCACTCGCCGTGGCGCTTGACCGCCCTCGCCTTCGCCGCCACCTCGTTCCTCGTCGCCTGCGGCGGCGGTGACGACGACGTGCAGGCACCCGAAGAGACGCGCGCGCAGGACAGCCGCGCCTTCACGGCCGACGCCACGGCCACCACCTTCGCGGGGATGCCGGCCGCGGCCGGCGACGTCATCGACATGAGCACGACAGCCGCTGGGCCGGCGTGCTGGGCGGCGCTGGCTACCAGGTCACCAATGGCGCCCCTCGAGATTCGAACTCTGAACTAAA
>JANXTP010000221.1 GCA_025352345.1 Burkholderiales bacterium
CCTGCACGCCCTTGGCCTGCAGCCATTGCAGATCGGCCTCGTTCCACGCGGTCCGCGGGCAGGCGCTGCCGACGTAGCGGAGGTCTGCGCCGGACTCCACAAGCAAGCGGCCGACCAGCAATTCGGAGCCTTCGTAGCCGCTGAGCGTGATGCGGCCCTTGATCGGTGTCTTTGCCAGCGCGCCACGGATGGCGGGAAGGATGCGGTTCTTCGCTGCGTCGATCAGTTCTTGCGGCGTGTTGGTGGCCTGGCCGATGGCCTGCAACCACGCTTCGGTGCCGTCGTAGCCGACCGGTGCCGAGCCGACGATCGGGCGCCCTGCCGCTTCGAACTCGCGGATGCTGGCGGTGTAGAACGGATGAATCGCAGCGACCGCGGTGCAGTCGAGCGCGGCGTACAGCTCTCGCCATTCACGGGTAGGCACCACCGGCCCTGCTGCCAGGCCCATCGGCTCCAGCATCATGCCGATGATCACTGGGTCAGCCGGGAAGACTTCGCCGAGCAGCGCGATCGTGGGCTTGTCGGAGCGACCGGAGCGCGGCGCTTGTACGGGGCCTGCCAAGACCTCGTTGCGCGCATATTTCAGCATCGCGCCAGCCAGCACATCCTTCGCTTCGGCATGCGTGGGCACACCGAATCCCGGCACGTCGATGCCAATGATGCGCACGCCGTTGATGTCCTTTGGCAGGATCTGCAGCGGCACGCCACTGGCCGTCGGCACGCACAGGTTGATGATGACGATCGCGTCGTATTTCGCCGGGTCGGCTTCCTTGTGGACGGCCTCGCGAATGTCCTCGAACAGCTTGCCGGTGACCAGCGATTCGCTGTTGAACGGCACGTAGCCGACGCTGCGCTTCGCACCGTAGAAATGCGAGGTGAAGGTCAGGCCGTAGACGCAGCAGGCCGAGCCCGACAGGATGGTCGCGGTGCGACGCATGCGCAGACCGACACGCAGCGAGCCAAAGGCCGGGCACATGCTCTGCGGCTGATCGTGCGGACCGGCTTTCGGGTCCTTGGGATAGTCTTTCGCGTACTGGTCCAGGACTTCCGATTTGCCAGCTGACTTGGCGGCAGCGAGCAGCTGATCGCCGCCCGCATGGCAGCCCATGCCGTCACCGTCGAGCGTGGTCGAGGGCACGCCCGGGGCCGTGGGCGACGCCGGAGTGGCTGCCTGCGCCGCTGCGATGATGGGGATGGTCTTGGACATGGCGCGTGGCCGCTCAGACTTCGTCGTAGACGACTTCGAGCGTTTCCTTCTTGCTCTCCGTCTTGCCGCACATGTCGAACTGCGTGGCGGGCTCCAGCACCACATCGCGGCCGACCGAGGCAGCGGAGAACAGGCCGAGCAGCGCGTCCTGCGTCATCGGCTTCGGGCGGATCGGCACCGAGGTGCCGACGTTCTCGGCCAGTTGCGCAAACATCGGGCCCCACGGTGAATCCGGGCGGCCAATGATTTCGTAGCTGGCACTCTTGCGGCGAATGTCGTCGTTGGCAGGGATCACCGACAGCACCGGGATGCCGACCTGCTCGGCAAACGCAGTTGCCTCGCCGGTGCCGTCGTCACGGTTGATCACCATACCGGCCACGCCGACGTTCCCGCCGAGCTTGCGGAAGTACTCGACCGCGCTGCAGACGTTGTTGGCGACATACAGACTCTGCAGGTCGTTGCTGGCCACGACGATGACCTTCTGGCACATGTCGCGGGCGATCGGCAGGCCGAAGCCGCCGCACACCACGTCGCCCAGGAAGTCGAGCAGCACGTAGTCGAAGCCCCACTCATGGAAGCCGAGTTTTTCGAGCAGTTCGAAGCCGTGGATGATCCCGCGACCACCGCAGCCGCGGCCGACTTCTGGCCCGCCGAGTTCCATCGCGTAGACGCCGTCGCGCTTGAAGCAGACGTCGCCGATTGCGACCGCTTCGCCGGCCAGTTTCTTCTTCGAGCTGGTTTCGATGATGGTCGGGCAGGCGCGGCCGCCGAACAGCAGGCTGGTGGTGTCGCTCTTCGGGTCGCAACCGATCAGCAGCACCTTCTTGCCCTGCTGCGCCATCATGTAGCTGAGATTGGCCAGCGTGAAGCTCTTGCCGATGCCGCCCTTGCCGTAGATCGCGATGATCTGTGTTTCCTTCGTCACCGGTCCGGTGGACACCGGAGGCGGCTCTACCGCCGCTTCGTTGCGCAGGTCTTTCATCATGATGGTCACAGGAGTTGCCTTGGCGGAACTCAGCGTCGATTCAGTGGTGCTCATGGGCAAGACCTCCAATCCAAAATCATCTTCAAACACGTCGGGTCGCCGAACGCCGTGCGGTAGGCCGAATCGGCCTCCATGGCGTCGGCACGGTGTGTGATCAGGCCATCAAGTGACAGCCGGCCGGACTCGGCCAAGTTCTTCACCGCGACCAGATCGCCGGGCAGCCATTGCGCCGCGATGCGGATGCGGGCTTCACGCATGAAGGCCGCTGGGAACACGAACGACAGCGGCTCGTCGTAGAAGCCGGCCAGCACCACTTCGCCACCGGGGGCCAGGCGGGAAATCAACGTGTCGAGCAGCGAGGAATCGCCGCTGACGTCGCAGATGCATTGATAGTCGCGGCGCGAGTCGGCAGACGGATCAACCACCGAGTAACCGGCGGCACCTTCACGACGCGTCGGGTTGGTTTCCCACACGGTCGGTGTGCCGCCGGCCACCACGGCCAGCCGCGCAATCATTCGACCGAGCACACCGTGGCCGATGATCAAATCAGGCTGCGTCAGCCCTGCCATCGAGTGCGCGTGGTAGGCGGTGGCCGCCAGGGCCAGCAGCACGCCCTGCTCTGCCAGATCTTCCGCAAATGGGATCGTCCGCGCGCCTGGAAGCACCACGTGTGCCGCAGCGCCGCCGAACAGGCCGCGAACATCACCGAAGCACTTCGCGCCTGGAACGAACACGCGCTCACCCACCTGGCGACCTGACTGGGAGCCGGCCTTTGCCACGCGACCCACCGATTCGTAGCCAGGTACGAGTGGGTAGCCCATGCCCGGAAAGGCGGGCATCCGCCCCGACCACAGCAGGCGCTCGGTGCCAGTACTGATGCCACTCCATTCGATGTCAACGGTCACGTCTTCATCGGTCGCGTCGGTCAGATTCAACCGGCTGAGCACGAGCTGCTCAGGTCGCTCAAGGACGACAGCCATCGTGTTCAAGTCACCTCTCCCGTGCGGGATAGAGCGCTGCAGCACGGCAGGCAAACGGGGAACCTCAAATGCATTCTCTCGACCTCTTCAACATGGGTGTAATGCTAAGCTGACATTTCAAACTGTCAACTTGCATTTACAGTTATTTCTTCGAGGGTTTACGCGCGAACTGGTCGCGCCACGATCAGCTGGGTCTGCAAGGGCATGTGGTTGCGCAGCAAGCGAACCTCGCCGAAACCCGCGGCATGCAGCAACTCGGTGAGCTGCGCTGCGCTGCGCGAGCGGCCCTTCCCCATCGCCAACAGGTAGAAACCGAAGTACGCGTCGCCCATGGCCTCAGCGCCCGGGGTGCCCGACATCGGCTCCGTCAGCAGCAGGGTCCCGTCGTCGGGCAGCGCGCGGCGCACGGCTTTCAGGATCATCAGTGCCCGGGCATCGTCGTGGTCGAAGATCACCCGCACCAGGCTGACCAGGTCGCAGCCACTGGGCAGCGGGTCGCTGAAGAAGCTGCCGCCGCAGGTGGTCGCCCGTTCCGACAGCCCCTGCTCGGCAAACCTGATCCGCGCCCGCTCGGCCACCGCGGGCAGATCGAACAGCACCAGTTGCAGGTGCGGTGCGCGGGTCGCGACGGCGGAGAGAAATGTCCCCTCGCCGCCACCCACGTCGAGCAGACGGCGGTGCTTGTCGAAGGAATACGCCTCCAACACCTCGTCGGACACCAGCGTCTGCGACGCCGACATCAATGCCGAGTACGGGCTGACACGGTCGGTCTCCAGCGCATCCGGCGCATCGGCCGCGGCATAGGGCCAGTACTGGGCCAGCGCCGACGTGCGGGCCTCGCCGCGCAGCAGGGCGACCGGGTCGGCCAGGTCGACGTACAGCTCGGCGTGGTGTTCCACCATCGAGGTGATCGCAGCATCGCCCACCAGCGGCGCGCCGAGTGGCCCGAGTCCGTAGCGGCCGCGGCTGCGCTTTTCGACCAGTTTCAGCGACACCGCTGCCGCCAGCAGGCGTTGCGCCGCGTCTTCGGTCAGGCCCAGGCGCGGCGCCAATGCCGCCAGTGTTTGCGGCTCCTGCGCCAGCAGATCGAACAGCCGCAGGCGCACACAGGCCAGCAGGATCTGCGAGTAGACGAAACCGGCGACCAGGTCGAACAGGCCGCTGGCACGCCGCTGCGCGATCGGGCGGGTCAGCGGGAATGCCGCAGCCCAGCGACGAAATGTGCGGCTGCCGGTCAGACCGTCGCGCCATGCCAACCAGCGATCGAGCAGGCGATCGGGCAGCGACGGGGGGCTCAACACATCCGACTTATGGCTCAGCGCGCCCATCGGTTTCAACGCCATCTGGCGTGCGGTTCGGTCGACACGAGGCTCACGTTCAAGCCTCGACGCGGACCACTTCCTCGGCAATCGCCTTTGGAACCAGGCGCTCGGCCTCGAAGCGCACCAGGGCGCGCATCTGCGCAGCACCCGGGCACGGCGGGATGGCCGCGATGGCCGCGGCAACCAAGCGGTCGAAATGGTGGATCGCGCCTTCCAGCCCCAGTTCGCGGGCGGCGCTGGGACGGCACAGCGCCACGTCCTGGCCTGCGGGCTTGCCCAGCGACGACGCATCACAAGCGACATCGCGGATGTCGTCGGCCACCTGGTAGGCCTCGCCCAGCCACTCGCCCAGCGCGCGCCACGGTGCCGCGTCGGCGCCGGCGGCTTGCGCTCCGGCGATGGTGGCCGCCGCGAACAGCGAGCCGGTCTTGGCGCGCTGATAGTCGGCCAGCGACACCCGTGGCTCACATTCCCAGGCCTGCCCGGCCACGATCCCGTGCGGCATGCCGGTGGCGCGGCCGATGGTTTTCAACAGTTGGGGCAGGCGCAGTGGTGATTGGGTCGCTGCCGTGCCGAGCGTCTGGAATGCCAGCACGATCAGCGCATCGCCGGCCAGCACCGCCAGCGGTTCGCCGAAGGCAAAGTGCACTGACGCACGGCCGCGCCGCGTCTCGGCGTCGTCAAAGCACGGCAGGTCGTCATGTACCAGCGAGGCGCAGTGCAGCAATTCGATCGCGGTGGCCGCAGCTTCCGACAGCACCGGATCGTCATCGCCGCAGGCTTGGGCGACCGCCAGGCACAGCTGGGGTCGAATGCGCGCGCCGCCGGGAAACACCGCGTGGCGGATCGCACCGGCCAGCTTCGGCGGGCAGCCTTCTTCTTCTCCGGAGGCGATGGCGACGGCCAAGGCCTGTTCGATGCGGGTGATGGGCTTCATGCGTGACTCCGGCGTTCGCCTGGCGGCGGGTTGGGTGCTCGACAAACTGTCAATTCAGATTGTCGCGTGAAAGTGTCAACTAATGTAGACACCTCGCCACCGCCCGTCAACAGCACAGGCCCGATGTCAGACCGAGCGGCGTCGGTAAACTCGCTGTATCACAAACTTCGCGGTGCGAATTTGACCGGAGCCTGAGCGCGTCGAGATAATCGCGGGTTGATTCACCGAGCCCACGCCACGTTTTGAAGTCTGCTTCCGGCCCGATGGACGTGCTGGCCCTGCCTCTGTCGCCGACCACATCCACGCTTCAATTGACTGGCGTGTCTTGCGTGCGCGGCTCGCGTCGGCTGTTCGATGGCCTCGACGCGGTGATCCACGCTGGCCAATTGCTGCGCGTACAAGGCGCCAACGGCGCTGGCAAAACCAGCCTGTTGCGCACGCTGTGCGGACTCTCCTCCCCTGATCGCGGCGAAGTGCGCTGGAATGGCCAGGCGCTGGCGAGCCAGCGGGACGAGTTCCATCGCGATCTGATCTACATCGGGCACGCCGCGGCGCTGAAAGACGATCTGTCGGCGCTGGAGAACCTGCGTGCCGCTTGCTTGCTGGGTGGGCAGCGGCCAGAGCCAGCAGCTTTGATGCAAGCGCTGGCGGGCGCCGGTCTGCGTCAGCGTGAACACCTGAGCGCGCGCAGCTTGTCGCAGGGCCAACGGCGCCGGGTCGCGTTGGCGCGCTTGCTGCTGGAGCCATCGGCGCGGCTGTGGGTGCTCGACGAGCCGTTCAACGCGCTCGACACCGCCGCCAGCGATTGGCTGCTGGGCGTGCTGACTGGCCAGTTGCGCCACGGCGGCATCGTGGTGCTGACCAGTCATCAGCCTGTGGCGATCGACCCGTCGTTGCCTCAAGTGACGTTGACGCTGTGAGCCAGCCTGCCACTGCCTTCGACGCGATGCGCGGCGTCTTCGTGCGCGATCTCCGGCTCGCGATGCGTCGGCGTGCCGACACGGCTGCCGCCCTGTTCTTCTTCGTGATCGTTGCCAGCCTGTTCCCGCTCGGCGTCGGGCCGGAACCGGCGCTGCTGCGCACGATGGCGCCCGGCGTGGTGTGGGTGGCGGCGCTGCTGGCGTCGATGCTGTCGCTCGGCCGGCTGTTCGCTGACGACCACCAAGACGGTACGCTGGAGCAGCTGTTGTTGTCGGTGTGTCCGCTGCCGCTGATCGTGCTGGCGAAGATGGCGGCGCACTGGCTGTGTTCCGGCCTGGCGCTGACGCTTGTGGCGCCGCTGCTGGCCTTGCAGTTCGACCTGCCGGCCTCGTCGATCGGGGTGCTGACCTTGTCGCTGTTGATCGGCACGCCACTGCTCAGCCTGATCGGCGGCATCGGCGCGGCGTTGACAGTGGGGGTGCGGGGCGCCGGCGTGCTGCTGTCGCTGCTGGTGCTGCCGCTGTGCGTGCCCGTGCTGATCTTCGGGGCTGGTGCGGTCGATGCAGCGGCCGCAGGCCTGGCTGTCGGGGCCCACTATTCGCTGCTGGGCGCCATGCTGGTGCTGGCGCTGTTCGCGGCACCCTTCGCTGCGGCAGCAGCCCTGCGCATCGCCCTCGAATGAGGCCGTTGCACAATCATGGGCTGTCTGGATGGCGCGCGGCTGACCCGCTCGCATCCAAGCGGTGACAGCCGGAGCCCGACGTCGTGCCGTTTTCTGAGATCAACTGGTTCAAATACGCCGCACCGCAGCGTTTCTATCCGCTCGCGGGGCGGGTCATTCCCTGGTGTGGCGTCCTGGCAGTGCTTTTGACCTTGCTCGGGCTGTACTTGGGCCTGTTGATCGCGCCAGTTGACGCCCAGCAGGGGGACGCTTACCGGATCATCTTCATCCATGTCCCCGCCGCGTGGATGTCGATGGTGATCTACCTGGCGATGGCGTTCTGGGCCGCGATGGGGCTGATCTTCAATGCGCGCCTCGGCGCGATGCTGGCGACCGCATTGGCGCCGTCTGGTGCCTTGATGACCTTCATCGCGCTGTGGACCGGCGCCTTGTGGGGCAAGCCGACCTGGGGCACCTGGTGGGTGTGGGACGCGCGGCTCACCTCCGAACTGGTACTGCTGTTTCTGTACCTCGGCTTCATGTCGCTGCATGCCGCGATCGACGACCTGCGCCGTGCCGACCGGGCCGCGGCGCTGCTCGCGCTGGTGGGTGCCGTCAACGTGCCCATCATCTATTTTTCGGTGAAGTGGTGGAACACGCTGCACCAGGGCGCCTCTATCAGCCCTAGCAATGGCTCGACGATGGCCACGCCAATGCTGCTGGGCATGCTGGTGATGGCGTTGGCCTTCTGGGCCTATGCGATCGCGATTGCGCTGGCCCGGCTGCGCGTCGTGATCCTAGAACGTGAACAGCATGCGCAGTGGGCGCGTGCTGAACTGGGTACGGTCTGATGGTCTGGAACAGCTTCTCTGATTTCGCCGCGATGGGCGGCTATGGCGTGTATGTGTGGGGATCGTTCGGCGTCACCGCGGTGGTGCTGGCCGCTGAAATCTGGTCGGTGGCGGCGCGTCGCCGCGCCCTGAGCCAGCGCGCGCACGACGCGGCCAGTGCGGAATGGGGAGAAGCCCGATGAAATCCAGAACCAAGCGCGGCCTGGCCATCGTCACTGGCCTCGCGGTATTGGGCGTTGCCAGTGCGCTGGTGCTCAACGCCTTCCAGAGCAACATGGTGTTCTTCTTCAGCCCGACGCAGGTCGCCGCCAAGGAAGCCCCGCGCGAGCGCAGTTTCCGCATCGGCGGGCTGGTCGAGCAAGGCAGCATCCAGCGCGACGAGAAGACCTTGACGGTCAACTTCGTCGTCACCGACCTGGCGCAGAAGATCCCGGTTGTCTACACCGGCCTGCTGCCCGACCTGTTCCGCGAGGGCAAGGGCGTGGTGGCACATGGCAAGCTGGGCCCGGACGGCGTGTTCCACGCCGAGCAGGTGCTCGCCAAGCACGACGAGAACTACATGCCCCCCGAAGCCGCCGATGCGCTGGCAAAAGCGCGCAAGGGCGAGATGCCGGCCGGCGCCATGACCACCTCGTCGGGTGAACTGCCCGGTGCAAAGACCTACGGAGCGACACCATGATTCCTGAGCTGGGCCACGTGGCCCTGATCCTCGCGCTGGCGATGGCCATCGCGCAAAGTGTGTTGCCCCTCATCGGCGCGCAGCGCGGCGATGCGGCCTGGATGTCGTTGGCCCGTCCGTCGGCACGCGGGCAGTTCGTGTTCATGCTGATCTCTTATGGCTGCCTGACCTACGCGTTCGTCAACAACGATTTCTCGGTGATGCTGGCGGCCGAGCATTCCAACTCGACGCTGCCACTGGTCTATCGCTACACCGCGGTCTGGGGCAACCACGAAGGCTCGATCTTGCTGTGGTCGCTGATCCTGTCGGGCTGGACGATGGCGGTGGCCACCTTCTCCAAGAGTCTCGACGAGCCGACGGTGGCGCGCGTGCTCGGTGTGATGGGGCTGATCAGCTGCGGCTTCCTGATGTTCACGCTGTTCACGTCGAACCCGTTCGATCGGCTGATTCCGGGCGCGCCCGACGGCCGCGACCTGAACCCGCTGCTGCAGGACCCGGGCATGGTGATCCACCCGCCGATGCTCTACATGGGCTATGTCGGCTTCGTGGTGGCCTTCGCCTTCGCCATCGCTGCGCTGCTGTCGGGCCGGCTCGATGCCTCGTGGGCACGCTGGTCGCGGCCGTGGACGACGGTGGCCTGGTGCTTCCTGACCTGCGGCATCGCGCTCGGCAGCTTCTGGGCCTATTACGAGCTGGGCTGGGGCGGCTGGTGGTTCTGGGACCCGGTCGAGAACGCCTCGTTCATGCCGTGGCTGGTCGGCACCGCGCTGATCCATTCGCTGGCCGTTACTGAAAAGCGCGGCGGCTTCAAGATGTGGACGGCGCTGCTGGCGATCCTGGCGTTCTCGCTGTCGCTGCTCGGCACCTTTATCGTTCGGTCCGGTGTGCTCAGCTCGGTGCACGCTTTCGCATCCGACCCGGCGCGCGGCATCTTCATCTTGGCGTTCCTGGTCGTGGTGATCGGCGGCTCGCTGCTGCTGTTCGCGTGGCGTGCGCCGAAGGTCGGTCTGGGCGGCAGCTTCGATCTGGTGTCGCGCGAGTCCATGCTGCTGGCCAACAACGTGCTGCTGGTGGTTGCCGCGGCCGCCGTGCTGCTCGGCACGCTGTACCCGCTGGTGCTTGATGCGCTGGGCATGGGCAAGATCTCGGTCGGTCCGCCGTACTTCTCATCGGTGTTCGTGCCGCTGATGGCGCCCGCGCTGTTCCTGATGGGCGTGGGCCCGCTGGCGCGCTGGCGCCAAGCCGGCGCCATCGATCTGGCGCGTCGGCTGCGCTGGGCGTTTGCCGTCAGTGCGATCTCGGCCGTGGTGGCGCCGTTCGCGCTCGGCGGCCTGGGGTCCCAGCAGTGGACGCCGATGATCGGCTTCGGCCTGCTGCTGGCCGCGTGGATCGCCAGCAGCGGCGTGGTCAACCTGGTGACTCGCGTGCGCGGCGGCCCGCTGGAGACGGTCGCTGCGCGCATGGCGGCTCAATCGGGCAGCTACTACGGCATGCTGTTGGCGCACTTCGGCGTCGCGGTGTTCATCGTTGGCGTCACCGTGGTCAGCGGCTACCAAAGCGAGAGCGATGTGCGCATGCAGGTCGGTGAAACCGCCACCGTCGGGGGCTACGTGTTCACGATGCAGGGCGTGCGCGAGGTCAAGGGGCCCAACTACGTTGCCGCGCAGGCCTCCATCGGCGTCACCCACGACGGCCAGCCCGTCACCACGCTGTGGCCCGAGCGCCGCATCTACACCGTGACGCGTTCGCCGCAGACCGAAGTGGCCATCGACCGCAGCCTGGCGCGTGACCTGTACGTCGCGCTCGGCGAGCCGGTCAGCCCCACCGCGTGGAGCGTGCGGGTGCACCACAAGCCACTGGTCAATCTGATCTGGCTCGGCTGCCTGCTGATGGCCGGTGGCGGCATGCTGGCCGTGCTGGATCGGCGTTACCGCACCAGCCGCAGCACCGTGAGCGACAAGGCGCCGTCGGATCCTGGCCGCGGCGCGCCACCCCGGCCGATGTCTTTGATCGGCACGCTGGTTCGCAAGTACCGCGCACGATGAAGCGGTATCTGATTCCGTTGATCGTGTTCGTGGTGATGGCCGGGTTTCTGGCGATCGGTCTCAAGCTCGATCCGCGCGAAGTACCCTCACCGCTGATCGGCAAGCCCGCACCAGCCTTCGACCTGCCTCAGTTGGCGGCGCCCGATCAGCGCCTGGCCGCCAAGGATTTACGCGGCCAGGTCTGGCTGCTGAATGTCTGGGCATCGTGGTGCGTGGCGTGTCGCCAGGAACACCCGCTGTTGGTCGAGCTGGGCAAGACCGGTCAGGTCAAGCTGTACGGCCTGAACTACAAGGACAAGCGCGAAGACGCGCTGGGCTGGCTGGCCAATTACGGCAACCCGTACTTGAAGTCGATGTCCGACACCGAGGGCCTGGTCGGCATCGACTACGGCGTCTACGGCGTGCCCGAGACCTTCGTCATCGACAAGCAGGGCGTGATTCGATACAAGCAGATCGGCCCGGTGACGCCCGAATCACTGCGTGACACGCTGCTGCCGCTGGTGGCGCAGCTGGAGCAGGCGCCATGATGCGCAGCGTCGTGGTCGCACTGATGCTCGCCGGTGCCATCTGCAGCGCGGGCGCCACCGAGGCGGCCAACCTCGCCGCCGATCCGGCGCTCGAAGCCCGGGTGATGAAGGTCGCCGAAGAACTGCGCTGCCTCGTCTGCCAGAACGAAACGATCGCCGCGTCGCACGCCGATCTGGCCGTCGACCTGCGCAAGCAGATCCGCAGCAAGTTGAGCCAGGGTCAGTCTGAACAGCAGATCCTCGATTTCATGGTGGAGCGCTACGGCGACTTCGTGCTGTACCGCCCTGCGCTCAAAGCCACCACCGTGCTGCTGTGGGTCGGCCCGTTCGCGCTGTTGCTGATCGCGGCGTTCACCCTCGCACGGGCCATCCGCGGCCGACAGCGCAACGCGGCCCCACTCGCCCCTGCCGATGCCGATCGCGCGCGTCGGCTCCTTGAAGAATCCCCTCCCGGCCCATGACGACATTCTGGATACTGACCGCGGTGCTGACGGCGCTCGCGCTGGCACATGTGCTGCCCGTGCTGCTGCGCGCCCGCCCCGCCAAAGCGCCTGCCGACGCGGCCGCCCGGCGCGCCTCGACGCTTGCGATCCTGCGCGAGCAGGCGGCACAGCTCGATGCTGAACTGGCCGCTGGCAGCCTCGATGCTGAGCAGCACCGCGCCGCCCGCGAAGACATCGAGCGCCGCGTGCTCGACGAAACCGATCAGGCTGGCTCATCAGTGAAAGTCAAGGCCGCCCCCACACGCACGACCGCCGAGCGACCCTGGAAAATTGCCTGGCTGCTCGGGCTGGGCGTGCCGCTGCTGGTCGCCACGGTCTACAGCCGCGTCGGCTCGCCGCAGGCGATCGATGCACCGCCCGGCCCGCCGATGGCGTCGCTGGGCGCAGACAACGTGTCCGACGAGCAGGTCGAGGAACTGATCAAGAAACTCGCCACGGCGATGGAGCAAAAGCCAGACGACCTGGCAGGCTGGACGCTGCTGGCGCGCACCTATGCCGTGCTGCAGCGCTTTCCCGAAGCCAGCAAGGCCTATGCGCGCGCCACCGCACTGGCGCCCACTGATGCGCAACTGCTGGCCGATCATGCCGATGTGCTGGCGATGCTGCAAGGCCAGAAGCTGTCCGGCGAGCCGGCGCGGCTGGTGATCCGCGCGCTGCAGATCGACCCGAAGAACCTGAAAGCGCTGGCACTGGCCGGTGGCGCCGCTTACGAAGCAGGCCAGTACCCGCAGGCGATCGAGTACTGGACGCTGGCGCGCCAGATGTCGCCGCCCGGCACGCCGTTCAGCGAGAACCTCGACCGCAGCCTGGCCGATGCGCGCAACGCGCTGCAAGGTGGCACGCCCGGAGCAGCGGCCACCAAAGAGGCGGCCGTGCCAGCGGGCACCGCGACGACCAGCGATGCGTCGCCCACGGCAGTCGCCGGCCTCGCCCATGTTGCCGGCCAGGTCAGCCTGTCGCCATCGCTGGCCGCCAAGGTGTCACCGACCGATACGGTATTCATCTTCGCCCGCGCCGCCGAAGGTCCGCGCATGCCACTGGCAATTCTGCGTCGCACCGTGGCCGATCTGCCCATCAGCTTCACGCTCGACGACGCGATGGCGATGTCGCCGGCGATGAAGCTGTCGAATTTCCCGGTCGTCGTGGTCGGTGCGCGGGTGTCGAAGTCAGGCAATGCGCTGCCGAGTCCGGGAGACTTGAGCGGTCAGGTCGCCAACGTGAAGACTGGCACCGAGGGTGTGCAGATCCTCATCGACACCGTGCAGCCGTGATGGGAGCATTGCGCTCCCAGCTCCCACGTTGAGGAAACGCGATGCAAACCACCCAGATCAGCACCGAGTACCTGATGACCTATCAGGTGCTGCTGGATGCACCGGCGGCGATCGATGACTCGCTGTTGGTCATCAACGTCAAACCCACCGACGGCTGGGCGAAGGGCCCGAAGATCAGCGGCACCTTTCAGGCACCCGGTGCGGATTGGTTGCGCGTGATGCCCTCCGGCGCCCTGCGCTTGGACGTGCGTGCGCTGCTGAAAACCGACGATGGTGCGCTGATCTACATGACCTACAACGGCATCATCCAGCACTCGCCGGAAAGCGCCGAGAGGATGAGTCAAGGCGAGTTGCTGACCGCCAGAGACATCCCCTACTTCGTCACCGCGCCGACGTTCCAGACCTCGTCACCGACCTATGCCTGGCTCAACAGCGTGCAGGCGGTCAGCAAGATGGTCGAGATCAAGCTGGGCGACGGCGGCTACGTCAGGTACGACACCTTCATCGTGCGCTGACGCGCGTGGCCCCTGCGGCCGACACACACAGCGCGGCAACCGCGGCCGGTTGCTCCTCGTGCACGATGTGGCCCGCGCCGCTCAGGTGAGTCAGCGTGGTGCCGGGCTGTGACGGCAGCATGTCCAGCACGCGCTGCGCCTGCGCAGGAGGAACCGCCCGATCGTTGTCGGCCACGATCAGGCTGACCGGGGTCTGCAAGCGAGGCAGATCGCGCAGCAGCGGCTGCACATCCCAGTTGGCCATCATCGCCAAGGCGCCCTCGATGTGCCCTGGGTTTCCGACGATGCGACCGTAGAGCGCCATGCCCGCCGGGTCGAGCACCGAACCGGTGTCGCCAACGAGCCTGGCGATGGCGCGCGGATCGGCCGCGCGTCGCGCGACAAATCCTGGCGCAAATGGCAGCGAAGCCATCAGCTTGGCGGCCGGCGGGAACAGCACTCCGGCCAGTCCCCCCAGAGGCATGAAGGCGCCGTTGATGCTGACCAGGCGCTGCGGCGCCAAGTGACCGTCAAGGCACATCCGTGCGCCGAGTGCCGCGCCGGCCGAATGGCCGATGAGGATCGCCGGCTGCACCGCCAGCACATCCAGCAGGGATTTGACGGCCAGCGCCATGCCCGGCAGCGATGCCTGCCAGGCGCTTGCCATGCCGGTGAAAGCATGGCCGGGCAGATCGACCAGCAGCAGATCCAAGTGCGGCCGCAACCACGGCAGCATCGGGTACCAGGAATGCATCGATGCGCCGGTGCCGTGCAGCAGCAGCGCGAGCGGCGCCACTTCCGCTGCGGTGGCCGGTGACGCTTCACGCGCAAACCGCTGCAGGTGCCAGCGCAGGCCGCCGGCCTCGACGAATTGGCTGGCCTCGTGATGCGGCCAGTCGCGCCCGTCACGCTTCCAGTCCAGCCGCAGTGCCATCGCGCTTGCTGCTCAGCGGCTGGCCGCAGGTGCGGCCGACACCGATTTCGTCGCCAGCGCAACCGCTTGCGACAGCGCCGCTGAGCCGGCATAGGGCAGTGGCAGGTAACTGGCACCCATCTCCTGCGCGAGCTGCCGTGCAGCGGCCTGCGGTTGCGGCGAGGTGTCGATCAGCAGCGCGCGCAGGTTGGCCACGCGGAACTGCCGCGCCGCCAGTTGCACGTCGTCACCCGCCCGCACCCGCCCCGGGCTGCCATCGCGCGCGATGTTGCCGCGGCCGTCGGTCAGCAGCACGACGATCGGCGTTTCGCCGCGCCGGGCGATCGATGCAGCCAGTGCCGCCGCGGCATCGATGCCGGACGCCAGCGGTGTGCCGCCACCGCCCGGCAGACCCGCCAGGCTGCGCTTGGCACGCACCAGCGAGCGGGTCGGCGGCAGCAGCAGCTCGGCGCCCTTGCCGCGAAACGCCAGCACCGCGACCTGGTCGCGGCGCACATAGCAATCGGCCAGCAGCAACTCGACGGCGCCCTTCGCCTCGGCCAGCCGGTTCAGTGCCGACGAGCCGGACGCATCGACAACGAACAGCGTGGTGGTGGCGCTGCGTTGCTTGTAGCGGGTGACGTGGAAGTCGTCGCGGCGCACCTGCACGCGGGCACGCAGCGGCTTCACCTCAGCCGATGCCCTGGCCTCTCGGGCAGGCATGGTGCTGGGTTTCGAGATGGCGCCTTCAGCCAGGCACGCCCGCTCGACCTCGGCATGTCGGATCTTCTGCCACGGTGCGGCTGCCCGCAGAGTCTCGATGACATTCAATCGCGCACCAGCACGCGGCTCGCCGCGCCGCGCGCCGCTCGGACGTCCGCGCTTCTGACCCTGTTGCACCGCGCCGGCGCGGCCCGAGGCCTGCGCGCTGGCGCGGCGGTCCTGGCCGGCCATCAGTGCTGCGAGCAGACCGGCCGGGATCGCAGCCTGAGCGGCTTCGAGCACCCGGTCTTCGAGGTCGCCGACCGGCGGCTCGGGCGTGTGGTCGTCATTCGATGGGTCATCATCGTCGGGCGTCGGAGGCTCCGGGGTGTCTTCCGATGGCGGATCGCTGGGCACTTCAGGCTCGGGAGGCGTCTCAGGCACCTCGTCTTCGTTCGATGGCGGTTCGGCCGGTGGTGCTGGCACCTGCGTGGCGCGCGGCGCCAGCACCAACGCCGCAGCCAGCTGGGCATCGTCGTCGGTGATGCGCAGCCGGCCATCGAGCGCCGCCGCGGCGCGTGCCACACGCAAGGTCAACAGCGGCGCGCGCAGCGAGGCCACACCGAGCGCCAGCGCGGTCGAGACCAGCGCCTGCACGATCTCGGCGGATGCGTCGATCTGCGGCAGCAAGGCGCGCGCTGCGGCCACATCTGCAGCGCTCCAACCCGGCATCGATGCCAGGTCCTGCGCCAGCGCCCGTTCGTCCTCGGTGCGGTCCGCAGCGTCTTCGATCAGCGGATGCAGATCGACCGAGAACGCGAGCCGGTCGAGCAAGGCAGGCGCCACGCGTTCGTCATCGGTCAGGCCCTCATCGAGTGCGATCACGCCAAAGCGGGTGGCATGGCGCGTGGCCAGGCCATCGCGCTCGAGCGCCACTTCCTGCGTGTCCAACACCGCAGCAAGCCGCGCCGCGGTGGCCGGCGCCAGCCGCTCGGCCATCGCCAGCAGCACGATGCCGCCATCGGCCGCTGTCAGCACGCCCTGCTGCGCGATCGGCCGGCCGGCCTGCAGCGTGGCGGCCAGATCGAGCCCGCCGAGCAGGCGTTCGTCGTTGATGTGCAAAGGCACCCGGCGCGTCGGTGTGCCTTCGGGCAGCAGGCCATTCAGGCAACGCAGCCATCCATCACGTGCCGGGCCGGACAGCGCGCGGATCACCACACCGCCGGTGCCGACCGGATCGACCGCGAACAGCGCCGCCGCATGCAGTGCCGCGACTGACAGCGCAGGCTGTGCGCAGCGCCAGCCTTGCTCTGGCGATGTTCCAGGCGCGCTGGCGTCGGACGTTGCCGGGGTCATGCCCCGAACAGTTCCGCCACTGCGCGATCGACGCGCACCGTCGAGCCCGCGTCATCGAGCGGGTTGCGGCGCAGGCGGTGGCGCAGCGCCGGAGGCGCGACACGCTTCAGGTGCGCATTGCCCACCGCCGCATCGCCCTGCAAGGCGGCCAACGCGCGCGCGGCGCGGATCAGCGTCAGCTCGCCGCGCAGGCCGTCGGTGCCGAGCGCCATGCACAGCTGCGCCGCGCGTTCGAGTGCGGCATCGGGCACCGCGACCTCAGCGATGTGCGACTTGCCTTTGACGATGCTGCGGCGCACGCGCTCGTCTTCCTTCTTCCATTTCTCGGTGAAGCCGGTCGGGTCGCGCTCGAACTGGTCACGGCGGCGCACGACCTCGATGCGCGACGGCAGGTCGGTCGGCGTCTTCACCTCGACCGACAGGCCGAAGCGGTCCAGCAGTTGTGGGCGCAACTCGCCTTCTTCCGGGTTGCCGCTGCCGACCAGCACGAAGCGCGCGGGATGGCGCACGCTCAGGCCTTCTCGCTCGACGACGTTCTCGCCCGACGCCGCCACGTCGATCAGCAGATCGACCAGGTGATCTTCGAGCAGGTTGACTTCGTCGATGTACAGGAAGCCGCGGTTCGCGCGCGCCAGCAGGCCGGGCTCGTAGGCCTTGACACCTTGCGACAGCGCGCGTTCGAGGTCGAGCGCACCAACCACACGGTCTTCGGTCGCACCCAGTGGCAAATCCACCACCGGCACCGGAGTCAGATGCGACTTCAGAGGCGTGCCGGTCAGCTTGCGGGCCTTGCAGTCTTCGCAGGCCGCGCCACCTGCCTCGGGATCGCAGTGATAGCGACACCCGATGACCGCGCGCATCTTCGGCAGCATCGCTGCCAGCGCACGCACCGCGGTCGATTTGCCGGTGCCGCGGTCACCGAAGACCAACACGCCGCCGACACTGGGGTCGACGGCAGCGATCAGGATGGCAAGCTTCATTTCGTCTTGGCCGACGATGGCGGAGAACGGGAACTGCACGGACATGGTCGACGGGCTGCAAAAGGGGCAGCGAAAAAGACGGCAAAGATGCGGAAAACCACGTTATCACACGGCCTGCGGGCCGGCGATTCGGATCGGCACGGGCTCAGTGTTCGCGTGTGGTGGTGTGAATGGCCTCGTCCCGCGCGATGCGGCGCTTGGCGCGGCGCACCGTCGACAACACCGCCAGCGCGATCACTGGGATGGCCAGCCCGACGGCCAGATCGACGTTGATCGGCACGCCACCAGACTCCAGACCCTTCGCCACGTAGCCCGCCACGCCGGCAACGTAGTAGACGATGGCCGCGACCGACAGGCCTTCGACCGTCTGCTGCAGGCGCAGCTGCAGCTTGGCTCGGCGGTCCATCGAGGCGAGCAGTGCCTGGTTCTGCCGCTCGCGGGTGATGTCGACGCGGGTCGACAGCAAGGCGCTGGTCTGCGCCACGCGCTCCGACAGATCATGCAGCCGCTGCGACACCGTGTTGCAGGTGGCGACCGCCGGCGTGAAGCGACGCGACATGAATTCCTCGATCGTCTGCACGCCTGGCAATCGCCGCTCGCGCAGTTCGTCGATGCGGGCGTTCACCAGTTCAAAGTAGGCGCGACAGGCGCCGAAGCGGAACTGGCTGGAGGCCAGCGCGCTTTCGACTTCAGCGGCCAGCCGGGTCAGCTGCTGCAGCAGCGACTCATCGTCGCTGTGCTGATCCTGGGCGATGCGATCCGTCAATGCCGCCAGAGCACTTTCGTGCTCGACGATGCGCGGCAGTAACAGTCGCGCGGTTGGCAGCGCCAGCAAGGTCAGCATGCGATAGGTCTCGATCTCGAACAGGCGCTGCACGATGCGCCCAGCCTGGCGCGGCGTCAGTGCCGCGTCGAATGCTGCGAAGCGCACGAAGCCGTCGGCATGCACCCGGAAGTCGGTGTAGACGATGGCGGCACCGTCACCGACGGTCGACCCGACGACGATGTTGCCGTCGAACTGGCTGGACAGCAGCGCCGCGCTCGGTACACCCTCGGGCGCAGGAATCAACTCAGCATGTGCGGCCACCAAGGTCGTGCCTGGCACCGCCGCCAGCCAGCCCTGAGGCAGCCGAGATGCGGCGGTCTCCTGAAATGGCAACGCACAGCGTCCACTGATAGAGACCGCGTAGGTGGAAAACTCGCCGTGGCGTTCCCAGTTGAAACTCATCGTGCCCAGCGTCGCGCTGAACTGGGCGGCGCCCTCCGGTGGGCCGTTCACGCCGTGGTGCACGCACAAGGTCGTGATGTGTGCCAATTCGCGCTCACGCGCATCGAAATCAACCAGCACAGCCAGATAGGAAGCGCGCGAAGGCGTGTCCAGCGGCTGCGGCGGCCGGGCATGCACTTCGTTCGACAGCGCGAGGCGCCCAGGGTGATCGGGAGGAAGCAATGACATCTGCGGCTCTCGATTCGTTGCGACTCGCAACAACAAGCGCGCAGTATGCCGTGACCTCGCTGTGATGCCCAATCGTGCGGCCTGTCGTTCAGCAGGCACCTGCCCACCAACCCCGCGCAAAAAAAGGCGCCGAATCATCGGGGTGCTGACAGGTTGATTCGCAGCGTTCCCGCGGATATGCGCCGTGATCGACAATCGATGCCATGGCCAAACCCGTCCCCCGCCTGACGCCGGATGACATCCAGCGCATCATCGCCACCGCCTGGGACGACAGGCCGCCGTTCGACGCGGTGCTGCGCGCCCATGGTCTGACACATGGGCAGGTGGTCGCGTTGCTGAAGCGGGAGTTGACGCCGAATGCCTACAAGGTCTGGACAGCACGTACGAAATCCGCGGCCGGTGCGCCTGCACGCGCTGCGCGACGCTGACGGAGAACGCGAGTCGGAGATGGCCACGCCGCCGTTGACGCACCACGAGATCCTCGGGCTGGTCGCACCGTTCACCGCGCGCGGCCGGCACGTCGATCTGGCCGCGAGCGATCGGCTCGAACGGCGGCTGGTGTTCAAGGTGATCGGCCATGCCGGCGACGCCGACGGTCAGCCGGATCTGCGCGAAACGCTGGTGCTCGAAAACGGGTCGGTCAAAGACTTCAGGCTGACCCGCCATCTGGCGCTGCCCAGCGGTCTGGAAGCGACGCTAACCACCGAAGGCGCCGACCCCGGTGAGCTGCTGGCTCGGATCGAAGCCATACCGCGGCGCCGGCAGATTAGCGCGCAACCCGGATTCGTCATCGCCGAAAACCACCGGCTCGATGCGTCGACAGGTTCCGGCCGCGATGCACCCGGTGCGGCGCCCGCGATGATCCTGACGCACGCCACCGCACAGATCGGCGCGCTGACGGTCGCGATGAAGCTGCCCGCGTTCGGCAGCATCCCGGCCGAGCTGGAATTGAAGGTGACAGGCGACCGCCATGACCTGCCCGAGGACCTGCTCGCGGTGCTGGGCTGGAGCTGG
>JANXTP010000225.1 GCA_025352345.1 Burkholderiales bacterium
CGACGCGCAGCGCGCTCGCGCTGAGCTCGCCTTGTGTCGTGATCGCTGGCCAGCGCCCGTCGACCGTTGCCGATGCCGTCAGCGCGCCCGCCAGCGCCGCATCGGAGCCCGATGCCTGTACGAGGCGCCACAGCGGTTCGAAGGCGGCCAGTGCCGGGGCGTCCAGCTTGGTGGTCCAGTGATCGGTGCTGCCATTCGCAGCGCCGGGGTGGGCGGTGGTGTCGAAGCGGCCCTGCGCCTGCAGCCGGTTGTCGGCCACTTGCAGGGCCAGTGCGGCTTCGGCGTGGCTGCTGTCGAGGCTGCGCAGGCTCGCGCTGCCATCGACCGGCGCACCACCGACCACGCTGCGCACCAGCGCGAGCTGGGCGTTGCCGCGCCATGCGGTCAGCGGTGCGCTGCGGTCGGTGGGCAGCGTCAGGTCGAAATCGCCCGTCGCGTTGATGCGGTTGGTGCCGCGGCGCCACGGTGAATCGGTGCGGCCCGGCCACCACGGCAGCGGATCGAAATCGACCAGTGTGGCGCGGCCCTTGGCCTGCCACGGTTCAGTGGTCGAGGTGCGGCGGGCCTCGCCGGCCAGTGTGGCCAGCGCGCCGCCGGCGCTGGCGCGGGCCTCGCGCAGCGTCAGGTGCAGTGCGTCGGCGAGCGCGTCGAGCTTGAACTGCACCGTCTTGCCGGCGGTGTCGACCTGGCCCGAGCCGACCGGCGGTGACAGCGCACCAGTCAGGTCGAGTTGCACCTCGATCTGCGGCCTGGCGTTGGCGAATGTGCTTGCTGGCGACGATGCGGCGGCGACGACCGCGGGCGCCAAGGCCGCGCCGGTCGGTGTCACGACGACCAGCGACAGCGGCCCGCCGATCAGCATCGCTGGCGCACGCGCATCGAGCAGCGAGGGCTGCAATGCCTTCAGGGTGGCGGTCAGCGTCGAACGATCGGTGTGCCAGCGGCCGTTGCCCGACAAGGTGCCCGCTGCTTGCGCCTGCGTGCCGAACTCGGCGTCGAAGGCCTTCAATTCCAACGTGGTCGGGTCGTCGGCACGGGCACGCAGTTCGGCCTTCAGGTGGCGCAGCGGCACGAAGCCATCGTTCCAGCGGCCGGCCACCTCGTTGCCGAGCGCGATCTGTACAGAGATCGGTTGGTCGATGGCGGTGCTCTGCACCGTCACTTGCCCTGTCAATGCGGTGACCGGCGCTGAGTGGCTCAGCGCCGACACGTCGAGGGCATGGGTCTGAGCCTGCAGGTCGGCCAACGGCCAGGCGGCGAAGGGCCGCAAGCCCGCTTGCGCGGTCAGCGATTGCGCAGGGTGCGTCGTCGTGGCTGGCGACTGCACGCTGGCGTTCAGCGTCGGCGCGTCCAGCGGGCCGGCCAGTGCGAGCATGGCCTGCCAGGCGGCGAGGTCGATCGACGACGCAGGCGGTGGTGTTGCAGGCGCCGATCCAGAGGCGGGTGGCGTTGTGGCCTGAGCGTGGGCTTGCGACAGGTCCAGCTTCACGTCCAACGCGAACGGCGCGCGGGTGGCGATGCGGGCTGCACCGCGCGCCTGCAGCCGATCCCAGGCCGCGCTCAGCGCGTCGATGCGGTGTTCGTCACCGTCGGCCGCACCCAACTGAACGCGGGCGCGCAGATCTCGCAGCGGGTTGTCGCCCAACGCGCCGGCGTACAAAGCGCCCACCTGCAGCGACTCGACCTCGACCTGCACCGGCAGGTGCAGCCGGGTCGGCGCGGTCATCGGGCCGTCGCTCGGGGCCATCAGCACATCGATGCGCGAGGCATGCAGCTCAGCAAACGACACCCGTGCCCACAGGCCCGGGGCCTCGCTGCGCGCCAGCTGCAGGCCACGCCAGCCCAGGCCGGTGAGCACGATCTGGTCGTTGCCGGACAGCTTCACCACCACCCGCCCGGTCTCGAAATCACCCAGCAGCACGCCACGCGGTGCGGTGACCTCGATCCCCGGCAGCCGCGCCACCACCCACGCGCTGCCGGCCTCGCTGCGCACTGCCCACCACAGGCCCGCGCCCAGCGCGCCGACGATCAGCGCCAGCGACAACAGACCGAGCACCGCGGTCCACAGCCCCCAGCGCGGCTTGCGGCGTGGCGCTGACGCTGGTGTGGTCGGCATTGCTTGTGCAGCGATGTCTTCGTTGTCGGTCAAAACGCAATCCCCACGCTCAGGTGCAGGCGCACTTGGCGCACCTCGTCGCCATAGGCCAGGTCCATCCGCAACGGGCCGACCGGGCTGCGCCAGCGCAGCCCGACACCGTAGCCCAGCACCGGGTGCAAGTTCTTCCAGTGATCGGCCGCGTTGCCGGCATCGATGAAGGCCGCGCCCCACAGGGACGGAAACCGGTCCGAGATCGGGTGGGCGACCTCGGCGCTGCCGGTGAGCAGCACGCGACCGCTGAGCAGAGCGCCGGCGACCTTGGGCCCGAGCGAGCGGTAAGCGTAGCCGCGCACCGAGTCGTCACCGCCGGCGCGAAACAGGAGCGTGTCCGGGATGCCGACCTGGCTGCTGGCCAGCACCTCGCCGCCTTCGAGTCGCGCGGTGGCGAACCAGGCGCCGCCGAGCGGTCGGTAGTGGGTGTAGCGGCCGTAGACGCGGCCGAACGGACCGCTGTTCTCGTTGCTGGTGCCGCTGATCGCATAACCGCCCGCCACCTCGGCCGAGAAGGTGTAGCCCTCGGTGGGCAGCAGCACGCTGTCGAGGTCGCGGTAGACCCAATGGTAGTTGCCGGTGACCGCGTTGTTGTCCACCGTGGTGGTCCCGGTGTTGGAGGTGGTGTCCAGGCGTGAATGTGTGGCCTCGATGTAGTACAGCCGCTCGATCTGCGTGGTGTCCTGGGTGCGGCCGATCCGCGCGGTCCACGAGTTTCGTACCTCGTTGACGGTTTTCAGCTGCTCGGCGCTGCCGGCGATCAGGTTGCGGTACAGCCCTTCCAGCGGGTACGAGGTCAGCTCACCGGTCCATGACTTCAATTTCGGGCCGAGCTCCAGCTTGTTCTTGGCAATCCACTCCCAGCCGAACGGCTGCCGGTGCGTGTGTTCGAAGGTGACACGCGGGCCGGTGTTGGCGCTGTAGCCGGTACCGAAGGTGGCCTGCTGCAGCGGCAGTTCGCGCAGTTGCACATTGACCGGTGCGGCTTCGGCGGTGGCCGGGTCGGCGTCGAGCACCACCGAGGCACCCTCGAACAGGCCGCTCTTCTGCAGGCGCTCCTGGAAGTCGATCAGCTGGGACTCGCGGTAGGGCGCGCCGAGCTTCAGCAGCGACAGCTGCTGCACGCTGGTTTCGCCGTAGCGCTGCAGTCCGCTGATTCGCACCGGCCCAAGCCGGTACAGCACGCCACTGTCGGCGGCGACATCGAGCTGGACCTTGTTGGTCTGCGCATCAACGCGTGCGCTCGAGCTGCTGAGGGTGGCCGCCGGGTAGCCGTCGGCGCGCAGCTTGGCGAGGGCATTGTTCTTCGCACCGTTCCACTCGGACTGCTGGAACGGCAGGTCGGGTGGCAATCGCCAGCCATTTCGCACCTGGGCGATCAGCACCTTGGCATCGAGCGAGCCGGCCTCGGCCGCCTGCTGCAATGGGCCTTGTGCCGTGAAGGCGAAATGGTCGACGATGGCGCGCGGGCCGGGTTTGACCCGCACCCGCAGCAAGGGCAGGGTCTGCGGTGCGGCGCTGGCGCTGGACGACGCAGAGGCGGCATCTTGCGCCACTTCGGCGCGCTCGCGTGCCGCGTTGGCACCGCCGCCATTGACGCGTGCCACCGTCACCTCTGGATTGAAGTAGCCCTCGGTTTCGAGCAGTGCGCGCGCCTGCGCTGGTGCGGCGGCGATCAGCCGGTCGATTTCGGCTGGGGTGATGTCCTCGCTCTGCGGCACGTTCTTAAAGCGCGACAGGTCGAGGTAGGTCTGCAGCAGGGTGCGCAACTCGCTGGGGGCCTCGATGTCGAGCCGGTACACCGCCACCGAGGGCTTGGCCGCGGCGCTCAACGCAGCGCCGTCCGCCGGCGGCTCGTCATCGAAGAGCTTCTTCACGCTGGCACAGCCACCAACGCCCAGCAGCAGGGCGTAGCAGCCGAGCGTTGCCGCGATTCGTGACCACCTCATCGGCTGAGGGTGCGCATGGCCGCGTCCAGGCCAGGCAGGGTCAACGGGTACATGCGCTGGTTCATCAGCTGCTGGATCAGCCCGATGCTCTGGCGGTAGCTCCACAGCGCTTGCGGCTCGGGGTTGATCCAGACGAATTTGGGGAAAGCCTGCGTCAGCCGCTGCAGCCATTCGGCGCCGGGCTCGCCGTTGTGGTGCTCGACGCTGCCGCCGGGCTGCAGGATTTCATAGGGGCTCATCGTTGCGTCGCCAACGAAGATCAGCTTGTAGTCCCGGTTGTACTTGCGCAGGATGTCGTGTGTTGCAAACCGCTCGCTGTGGCGGCGCTGGTTGTTCCGCCACATGAAGTCGTAGACGCAGTTGTGGAAGTAATAGAACTCCAGGTGCTTGAACGCCGACTTGGCGGCGCTGAAGATCTCCTCAACGCGGTGCACGTGGTCGTCCATCGTGCCGCCCACATCCATCAACAGCAGCACCTTGACGTGGTTGTGCCGCTCCGGAACCATCTTCAGGTCGAGGCGGCCCGCGTTCGCTGCGGTGGCGCGGATGGTGTCGTCAAGGTCCAGCTCGTCGGCCGAGCCCTGGCGCGCGAAACGCCGCAGCTTGCGCAGCGCCACCTGGATGTGCCGCGTGCCGAGCTCGGCGTTGGCGTCGTAGTCCTTGAAGCGGCGCTGGTCCCAGACCTTGACCGCGCTGCGCTGCCGGCTCTTGTCCTGCCCGACGCGGATGCCTTGCGGGTTGACGCCGTAGGCGCCGAACGGGCTGGTGCCGCCGGTGCCTATCCATTTGCTGCCGCCCTGGTGGCGTTCCTTCTGCTCCTCGAAGCGCTTCTTCAAGGTTTCCATCAACTCGTCCCAGCCCATCTTCTCGATGGTGGCTTTTTCTTCCGGGCTCAGTTCAAGCTCGAGCACCTTGCTCAGCCATTCGAGCGGGATGTCCTGCTCGAAATCGGTCAGCGCCTCGACGCCCTTGAAGTAGATGGCAAAGGCCTGGTCGAAGCGGTTGAACAGCGTTTCGTCCTTGACCAACGTGGTGCGCGCCAGCAGGTAGAAGTTGTCGAGCGTGGGGCCGCCTGCCGCCTCGTCGTCGAGCACACCGGCCTTCAGCGCTTCGAGCAGCGTCAGGTACTCGCGCACTGACACCTTCAGTTTCGCGTCGCGCAACGACAGAAAGAAATCGATCAACACGGCGCAGCGTCCGGAATGCGCATCTGCTGATCGTGCCACTTGCTCGGGTCGGTCAGCGTGGCCACGTCGCTCGCCCGACCGCTCAACGGCGCTGCCGCTGCATGAACACCAGCTTCTCGAACAGAGAGGTGTCCTGCTCGGTCTTCAGCAGGGCCCCGAGCAACGGCGGCACGACCACCGCGTCGTCCTGGCTTTGCAGTGCGGCCAGCGGGATGTCCTCGGCGACCAGCAGTTTCAGCCAGTCGAGCAGTTCGGAGGTCGACGGCTTCTTCCTCAGGCCGGGCAGGTTGCGCACTTCGTAGAAGCGCTGCAGCGCGGCGACCAGCAAGTTCTTCTTCAGGTTGGGGAAGTGCACTTCGACGATGCGTTGCATGGTCGCCGCGTCGGGAAACTGGATGTAATGGAAGAAGCAGCGGCGCAGGAAGGCATCAGGCAGTTCCTTCTCATTGTTCGAGGTGATGAAGACCAGCGGTCGGTGCACTGCGCGGATCAGCTCGCGCGTCTCGTACACATAGAACTCCATCCGGTCGATCTCGCGCAGCAGATCGTTCGGGAACTCGATGTCGGCCTTGTCGATTTCATCGATCAGCAGCGCTACCGGCTGCTCGGCGGTGAAGGCCTTCCACAACACGCCCTGCACGATGTAGTTGCGGATGTCGTGCACCTTCGTGCCGCCGTCGATGTTGGCCAGCTGGCTGTCGCGCAACCGGCTCACCGCGTCGTATTCGTATAGGCCCTGCTGGGCCTTGGTGGTGCTCTTGATGTGCCACTGCAGCAGCGGCATGCCCAGCGCCTTGGCAACCTCTTCGGCCAGCATCGTCTTGCCGGTGCCCGGTTCACCCTTGACGAGCAATGGGCGCTTCAGCGTGGCGGCGGCGTTGACCGCGAGCATCAGATCGTCGGTAGCGACGTAGTCTTGCGTGCCTTTGAACTTCATGTCGCTTTGCTGTCAGCCCGCAGGACCATCGGTGCCCAGGCAGTATAGAGAAACGAGGTCTGTCGCCGAACCGTCAGGCTGTTCCTCGAGACCTGGGGTTCCCTCGGGGGGGCTCTATACTTCGATACTGTTTTTCAACCCGCACTTCGTACTCGCCTGATCATGAGACCACTGCATTCGCTCGCCCTGTCGTTGATGTTGATGTCCGGTGCTTTCAGCACCGCTGCGGTCGCGCAGGATGCCAAGGCCGGCGAAAACAAGGCCCAGTTGTGCATAGGCTGCCATGGCATCGTTGGCTACCAAGCCAGTTTCCCCGAGATCTACAAAGTGCCGAAGCTGGCTGGCCAGAGCGCGCCGTACATCGTGTCGGCACTGACCGCCTACAAAAAAGGCGACCGCCTGCATCCGACGATGCGCGGCATCGCCGCCACGCTGACCGACCAGGACATGGCCGATCTGGCGGCGTTCTACGAATCTCAGGGCAAGGATGCGTCGCCCGTGCCGTCGGGTCCGCCGAAATATGCCCCGTCGGCGCACGTGGCCGAATTGCTGAAGAAGGCGAACTGCACCTCCTGCCACGGCGAGAATTTCAGCACGCCAATCTCGCCCACCTACCCGAAGATCGCCGGCCAGCATCCGGATTATCTGTACTTCGCGCTGAAGTCTTATCAGACCGACGGCAATCCGCAGGTCGGACGCAAGAACCCGATCATGGGCGGCATGGCGCGTCAGTACACCCATGCCGAATTGAAGGAGCTGGCGGCTTATGTCGGCTCGCTGCCCGGCGCGCTGCAAACCGTGCCGCAATCGCGATTCCGCTGACACCGATGGCGGCTCTGTCGCCTCGCACCGAAAAAGGCCGCCCACCGAGGCGGCTTTTTCTTTGACGCGCCTCAAGTCAGCGCCTGCAAAAAGCCCTACCGTCTGAAGTCGGGAACCACGGGTACCGATATGGGCTGACGTGAACACTGAGCCGCAAGAAAGTCCCCGTGGACCCTCCCTTGTGGAAGACGAAGTTCGTGTTGCGCGATTCGGCCGACCTGTCCAAGCTGCAGGAAAGCGGCATCCGGGAGTGCCGGATCGATGTTCCCAGGGGCTTGGACGTCGCCGACCCAGACGACGTCAGATTGTTGACCGCCGTGGTGAGCCCGCCACGGATTCGCCGCATGCCGCGTTGGATGTCGACACCGCGACCGGTGCACCGCGCGGCCGCGTTGTGCAACCAGGCGCGTGCTGCGGTGATTTCGTTGTTCGCCGAGGCCCGCATGGGCCGCGTGGTCTGCAGCGAACAGTGTGCCGAGCTGGTCAACGAGATCGCCGGCTCGGTGTGGCGTAACCCGACTGTGCTGCTTTCCCTGGCATGTCTGAAGACCCACGATCACTACAGCGACATGCATTCGGTCGTGGTGGCCGCCTTGATGGCTGCGCTTGCCAAGCAACGCCATCTGGGCGAGGCACAGACCCGGATGGCGGCCCAGGCAGGCCTGCTGCACGACATGGGCAAGGCAGTGATGCCGCCGCACATCCTGAACAAGCCCGGCAAGCTCACCGACGAGGAGTTCGCGATCATCCGGACGCACCCGCAGTACGGTCACGCCTTGCTGCAGGCCGACGAGTCGGTCCACGATGCCGTGCTCGATGTCTGGTTGCATCACCACGAAAAGATGGACGGATCGGGCTACCCCGACAAGCTCTCGGGCGGCCAGATCTCGTTGTTCGCGCGGATGGGGACGGTGTGCGATGTCGAGACGCGATCACCTCGAACCGGCCGTACAGGCAAGGCTGGGATCCAGCCGAGTCGATTGTCCGGATGGTCAGCTGGGCCAAAGGGCACTTCGATCCGGTGATCTTCTCGACCCAGCAGGGTCTGCATGTCACGCCGCGCCCGCTGGACCTGTCGAACGTGAACTGTGCTGAATCACGTCAGCAGCCGCGAATCGAACGACAGCTGGAAATTCACCCACCTGGACGCGTTGTGGGCCGGCGAGGAGGCCCTGCGCAAGCGAGGTCTCAAGGTCTAGCCAGACGGGGCGCCGACACCATCCTACACTGACCTTTTGTGATTCAGGGGTCGGGCCATGGCATCGGGAGGGTCTGCAGTGTGGTGCGGCGCGCGCAGTGTGTGGGCGAGACACTGCGCTGCCTTGCTGTGCCTGTTGGCGGGCCTGCTGTGGGCCACGGCCGTGCAGGCTCAGACACTGCGCTGGGCATCGCAGGGCGATCCGCAGACGATGGATCCGCATTCTCAGAACGAGCTGCTGACCAACAACCTGAACGGGCAGGTCTACGAGACGTTGGTCAACCGCGACCGCCAATTGGCCATCGTGCCGGTGCTGGCCATCTCATGGCAGCAAAGCGATCCGCTGCACTGGCGCTTCAGGCTGCGCCCGAACGTCAAGTTCCATGACGGCGCGCCGTTCACCGCCGACGATGTGGTGTTCTCGGTGCAGCGCGCGCGCGACAGCGCATCGGACATCACGGCCTACGCGCAGGCGCTGGGCGAGCCCAGGCGGGTCGATGCGCTGACCATCGATTTCGCGCTGAAGCAGGTCAATCCGATCTTTCTGCAGCACCTGAGCACGGTGCAGATCATGAGCCGTGCGTGGTCCGAAAAGAACGGTGCGGCGCGGCCGATCGACTACAAGAGCCAGCAGGAGGGCTATGCCGCGCTGCACGCGAACGGCACCGGCCCGTACACGCTGGCGCTGCGGCAGCCCGATGTGAAGACCGTCTACCGCCGATTCCCAGGCTGGTGGGGACAGTTCGAAGGCAATGTGCAGGAGGTGGTCTACACGCCGATCAAGAGCGACGCCACGCGCATCGCCGCGCTGATTTCAGGTGAGATCGATTTCGTGCTCGACCCCTCGCCGCAAGACACGGTGCGGCTGCGCAAGACCCCTGGCGTCAAGCTCATCGAAGGCCCGGAAAACCGCATCGTGTTCATCGGCCTCGACCAGGGCCGCGACCAGCTGCTCTACAGCAGCGTCAAGGGCCGCAACCCCTTCAAGGACATCCGCGTGCGCCGTGCGCTGTACCAGGCAATCGACATCGAGACGATTCGCAGCCGTCTGATGCGCGGCCAGTCGCTGCCCACCGGCGGCATCACGCCGTCGCCACTCGGTGCGTACAACGACGCGGCGCTCGAATCGCGGCTGCCGTTCGCCCTGCCTGCCGCAAAGCAGGCGATGGCCGAGGCCGGCTACCCGCAAGGCTTCGAGGTGACGCTCGATTGCCCGAACAACCGCTACATCAACGACGAGGAAATCTGCCAGGCGCTGGCGGTGATGTGGGCCAAGATCGGCGTCAAGCTGCGTGTTAACGCGATGCCGCGCACCACCTACTTTCCGAAGCTGCAGCGGCTCGACACCTCGATGTACCTGCTGGGTTGGGGCGGCTCGATCACCGATGCCGAAACCACCTTGACCCCGCTGCTGCGCACGCGCGGCGAGGGCGGCATCGGCGCCTGGAATTTCGGCCAGGTCGCCGATGCCAAGCTCGACGGGCTGGCCGCCGCGTCCAGCCGCGAGGCCGATCCTGTCAAGCGCGAGCAACTGATCAAGGCCGCCTTGCAACAGCAGAAAGACCAGGTGCTGACCTTGCCGCTGCACCGCCAGGTCGTGCCCTGGGGCGCGCGGCAAAACGTCGACGTGGTGCACCGGGCCGACAACTGGGTTGAGTTTGCCTGGATACGCATCCGATGAGCAGCCTTGTTTTGCCGGCCGCCGTGCCGTCGCCCCACACCGACCAGCGCGGCTTTCTGCGCGCGCTGTTCGATGCGGCCGTCGCGCGGGCCTTGCCGGGAGCAGTGATCGCGCCCTTTATGCCGGCGCCACCGCCGGGCCGCACCGTGGTCGTCGGCGCGGGCAAGGCGGGCGGCGCCATGGCGGCGGCGGTCGATGCGCTGTGGCCGGCCAACGCGCCGCTGTCGGGTCTGGTCGTCACCCGTTACAGCCATGTGCCACCGGCCTATCGATCGGCACCGGGCCGCATCGAGGTCGTCGAGGCGGCACACCCGGTGCCCGATGCGGCCGGTCAGCAAGCGGCACAGCGCATCGCTTCGCTGGTGCAGGGCTTGGGAGCCGACGATTTGGTTTTGTGCCTGATCTCGGGTGGCGGCTCAGCGCTGCTGTCGATGCCGGCCGACGGCGTGTCGCTCGACGACAAGCGCGCCATCAACCGGGCGCTGCTGCACAGCGGTGCAGCGATCGACGAGATGAACTGCGTGCGCAAGCACCTGTCGGCGATCAAGGGTGGGCGGCTGGCGGCACTGTGCCACCCGGCGCGCGTGGTCACGCTCTTGATCAGCGATGTGCCGGGCGATGCGCCCGAGGTCATCGCCAGCGGGCCGACGGTGGCTGACCCCAGCACCTGCGCCGACGCGCTGGCGATCCTGACGCGCTACGGCATCGACATCCCCGAGGCCGCGCGTCGCGGCTTGGAGACGGGCGCGTTCGAAACGCCGAAGCCGGGCGATCCGGTGTTCGCCGGCCACGCGGTGCACCTGATCGCGACGCCGCAGCAATCGCTGGAAGCGGCGGCTGCGCTGGCGCGCGCGGCCGGGATCGATGCGCACATCCTCAGCGACGAGATCGAAGGCGAATCGCGCGAGGTCGGCCGGGTGCATGCCGCGCTGGCGCGCGCGGTGGCCCGGCGCGGCGCGCCGTTCGCGCGGCCCTGCGTGATCCTCAGCGGCGGCGAGACGACGGTGACGGTGACAACCAAGGGTGGCCGCGGTGGCCGCGCCAGCGAATTCCTGCTGGGGTGTGCGATCGCGCTGCAGGGCGAGCCGGGCGTGCATGTGCTGGCGGCCGACACCGATGGCATCGATGGCGAGACCGGGATCGACGCGCAAGGGCGCGTCGAGGACAACGCCGGCGCCGTCGTCACGCCCGACACGCTGGCTCGGGCCGCAGCCGCGGGCTTGGTGCCGCAGGACAGCCTCGATCGCCACGACGCCTACCCATTCTTCGCATCGCTTGGCGATCTGGTCGTGACCGGCCCGACCTACACCAACGTCAACGACTTTCGGGCGCTGCTGATCCTGTAGCTGCCCCCCGCCGCAATCACCCGCCGGGGACGGGCACAGCGCTGCTCGGGTAAGGTGTGGAAATGATCCCAATCGCTGCGCCACCCCGCCACGCCGTGTCTGTCTGGTCTCTGGCCTGGCGCCAGTTGACGCGCGACTTCCGTGCCGGTGAGCTGCGGCTGCTGTTCGTCGCAGTGGCACTCGCCGTGGCGGCGTTGACGGCCGTGGGCTTCTTTGCCGACCGGCTCAATGCCGGCCTGTCCCGCGACGCGACGCAACTGCTGGGCGGTGACGCGATCGTGGCCAGCGATCAACCGACGCCTTCGTCCATTGCCGACAAGGCGCGCGCCCTTGGCTTGGTGACTGCCAGCACCACCACCTTCCCCAGCATGGGTCGCGCGCCCGACGCGCAGGGCGGCGCGTCGCGGCTGGTCAGTGTGAAGGCGGTCAGCGACGGCTACCCGCTGCGCGGCCAACTGCGCGTGAATGCCGGGTCGGGCACGGCCGACGAAGCCATCTCACGCGCTCCGGCGCCTGGCACGGTGTGGGTCGAGGCCGCGGTGCTCGACGCGCTGACGCTCAAGGTCGGCGACGACCTGCTGCTCGGAGATGCCACGCTGCGCATCGCGC
>JANXTP010000231.1 GCA_025352345.1 Burkholderiales bacterium
GGTGCGCTCCATGTCGCGCAGCAGCGCGTTCATCTCGTCGAGCGTGAGCGCCCGGTTGGCGCGCACCGCGCCGTGGCAGGCCATGGTCGACAAAATCTCGTGCTGCGCGCGCTGCACCACGCTGCTGGCCTCGTGCTCGGCCAGTTCGGCCAGCACGCTGCGCGCGAGTTCGATCGCGTCGCCACCAGCCAGCGCCGCGGGCTGTGAGCGGATCGCCAGCACCGAGGGTGACAGCGGCGACACCTCCAGCCCCAGCGTGTGCAAGCTGTCGGCATGCGCTTCGGCGGTGGCGATCTCGGCGGCCGTGGCGGCGAAGGTGGCCGGGATCAGCAACGGCTGCGCCTCGATGCGCGAAGCCGCGAGGTTCGCTTTCAAGCGCTCGTACACCACGCGTTCGTGGGCTGCGTGCATGTCGACGATCACCAGGCCCTGCGCGTTCTCGGCCAGCACGTAGATGCCGGCGATCTGCGCGATGGCCTTGCCGAGCGGCCAGGCGCTGGCGTCGTCGGCGTGAATGGAAGCAACCGGTGCTTGGCCTACGGCAGGCGTGGCGGCAGCTCCCCATGGTGCATCGGGCTCGCGCGCATGAAGCACCGTGGCCTGATGCAGGCTCAGCGCGACCTGTGAGCCGGTCGGCGTGCCGCCGCCGAAACTGCCTCGCGGCCCGGCCCAGCCAGCCACGCTTTGCGGCATGTGGGTTTCCGCGCCGGCCACATCAGGCGTTGCCTGCGCAATCGCCTCGGCAAGTGCCGCCTCCACGGCGCGCCGCACCGCCTGATGCACCTCGCGCGATTCGCGAAAGCGCACCTCGATCTTCGTCGGGTGCACGTTCACATCGACGCGGTCGGGCGCGATGTCGATGAACAGCACATAGGCCGGCTGCCGCCCGCCGTGCAGCACGTCTTCGTAGGCGCTGCGCACGCCGTGCGCGATCAGCTTGTCGCGCACGAAGCGGCCGTTGACATAGACGTACTGCAGGCCTGCGCGGCTGCGTGCCGAGGCCGGGGTGCCCGCACGGCCGGTGACGCGCAACACGCCAAGGTCGAGCGACACCGAGCGGCTGTCGGCGATGAAGTCGGCGCCCAGCACGTCGGCCAGCCGGGCCTCGGCGTCGGCTTGATCGGCAATCCGCCGCCACTGTTGCACCAGCTTGCCTTCGTGCCATACCGCGAAGCTGACATCGGGCCGCGTCAGCGCGTGTCGGCGCACCGCTTCCACGCAGTGCGCGAGCTCGGTGGCTTCGGTCTTCAGGAACTTGCGGCGCGCCGGGGTGCTGAAAAACAGCTCGCGTACCTCGACGCTGCTGCCGACGCCGCGCGCTGCGGGTGTGATCTCGCCGGATCGCGCATCGAGCCGGCGCGCCTGCGTGTCGTCAGCGCAGCGGCTGGCAATCGACACCTCGGCCACCGAGGAGATCGCCGCCAGCGCCTCGCCACGAAAGCCCATCGTGGCCACGTTCTCCAGGTCGCCCAGCGATTCGATCTTGCTGGTGGCGTGGCGGCGCAGTGCCAGCGGTAACTCGGCCGCCGGCAGACCGTGGCCGTCGTCCTCGACCATCACCGCACGGATGCCGCCGGCGATCAGCTTGACGGTGACCTCGCGCGCACCCGCGTCGAGCGCGTTGTCGACCAGCTCACGCACGACCGACGCCGGCCGTTCGACCACCTCGCCGGCAGCGATCTGGCTGATCAGCTCATCGGGCAGTTCCCGGATCGGGCGACGAGGTGTGTGGGGCCCACGGGCGTTCATCGCAGCATTGTAGAAACCGCGGCCTGGCCCGGCGGCAATCGGCGACGGGCGCGCTGCGCAGGCGGTCGGAGTGCGCCGTCCATAATCTTTTCCCATGGAAATCGTCTCGGCGCTGATCGACTTCATCGTGCACGTGGACGTGCACCTCGCGAACTTCGTGCAGCATTACGGCGCCTGGGTCTACGCGCTGCTGTTCACCATCATCTTCATCGAGACGGGCGTCGTCGTGATGCCCTTCCTGCCGGGCGATTCGCTGCTGTTCGTCGTCGGCGCGATGTGCGGCGCGGGGCTGATGAATCTGCCGCTGGCGATGGCGTTGCTGGCTGCGGCGGCCATCCTGGGCAACCAGAGCAATTACGCGATCGGCCACCACTTCGGGCCCAAGGTGTTCCAGTGGGAAAACTCGCGCTTCTTCAACAAGCGTGCGTTCGAGCAGGCGCATGCCTTCTACGAAAAATACGGCGGCGTCACCATCGTCGCGGCGCGCTTCATGCCGTTTGTTCGCACCTTCGCACCATTCGTCGCGGGCGTGGCAGAAATGTCGCGGGCCAAGTTCACCTTCTACGACGTGACCGGTGCGCTGCTGTGGGTGGGCGGTGTGACGACCGCGGGCTACCTGTTTGGCAACGTGCCGTGGGTCAAGGAGCACCTGGACAAGGTCATCTGGTCGGCGATCCTGATCCCCGGCCTGCTGGTGCTGTGGGGCGGCTGGAAGGCGCGTTTCAAACCCTCGTCGACGTTGACTTGACGCCATTCAGCCGGCGCCTGGCTGCGCGCTGACCGCAGCGCTCGGCGGCAGCCGCCACGTTGGTGCCTCGGAGCGGCGCGGCCGCGGCGGGATCACGAACTCCGGCAGTTCCTGCAAGCAAAAACTCAGCGCGATCAGCGCAGTCGGCAGGTGGTAAAGCATCAGCCACAGCCCGGGCTTCTCGCCGAAATCGATGCGCGGGAACAGCAGCACCGTGACGACGAGGCTCACTGGCGTCAGGATCGGGATCGCGCGGCGCAGTGCCGCCCACCAGCGTGCGCGCAGATGCCGTTCATGAAAGCGTGCTGGCGGTTCGGCCAGGGCCTGCGACAGGTGGTGCGCAACGCGGTCCGCTGCCTGCTCGGCGAGCCGGGTGCGCCGAGCAGCCCCGCCGCGCAACCGCAGCTTGCTTTCCCATGCGCCCTTCTTGCGGACCAGGCGCGTCCAGTCCCAGCCGATCACGGCCAGCAGATCGTCGGGCAGGTCGAGTGCGCTGCGGTCGCTGGCGGGCGCAGGCGCCAGCGTGATGTCAACCGACACGCCGCGCGTTGCGGGCACGCTCAGTGTCAGCGTCAGGTCGTTCAGGTGGATGACTCCGCGGATCAGCACCAGCGGCACCGAGGTACGGCCATCGGCTGAGGTGATCGCATCCGATGGCACGGTGTAGCTGCGCGCGATCAGATAGCCCGTGCCAACGACAAACTGCTGCTCGGGCGCGACGGCTTCGATGCGCGCGAGCAGCGCTGCGGGCTGCGGGCCGCTGGTCTCCAGCGTGGCCGTCTGACCGTTGGTGGTCGTCAGCGTTCGGGTCAGGCCGAAATTGCCCGAGCGGTAGCTGTCGAGTTGCAGGGTTTCGTGCAACGCGGGGAAGCCCGCCGAGTTGCCAGCGTGCTTGACCGGCTTGAACAGCAGGCGGCGGTTCAGCCGATCGCTCGCGGCCAGATCGACCTTTCGGCTGCGCTGGGTGAACGGCTCGACGATGCCGAGGATGTCGTGGTGACTCAGCGGGCTCGGTGCGGACGCCATCTGCGACTCACAACACGCGGCCGGGGTTCATCGTGCCGCACGGATCGAGCGCGGCCTTGATGGCGCGCATCAGTTGCAGCGCCACCGGCGACTGGGTCTGCGCCAGCACGTCGCGCCTCAACGCGCCGATGCCGTGTTCGGCAGAGATCGATCCGCCGTGGGCCCGCACCGCGTCGTACACCACGGCATTCACGGCCGCCTCATGCTCGCCCAGAAAGTCGACGGCCGACACACCCATCGGGGCCTGCACGTTGTAGTGCAGGTTGCCGTCGCCGAGGTGGCCGAAATCGACGATGCGGATGCCGGGCCAGGCCGTGCTCAAAACCGCATCCGTGTGCTGCACAAACGCGGCGATGCGCGACACCGGCAGCGCGATATCGTGCTTGATGTTCAGCCCCTCTTCGGCCTGCGCGGGCGAGATGCCTTCGCGCAGCCGCCACATGGCTGCCGTCTGTTCCAGGCTCGCGGCCACCGCCGCATCGCCGATGCAGCCGTCGTGCAGCGCGGCTTCCAGCAGCGACTCGAACGCCGCCTGCGCATGGGCCTCGCTTTCGGTGTCCGACTGTTCAAGCAGCACTGTCCACGGCCCGGGCGGCAGCGGCTGCGGCCACTGCGGGAAATGCGTGCGCACCAGGCCCAGCGCGTGCTCGTTCATCACCTCGAAGCCGGTCAGCCCGGCACCCAGGCGCGTACGCGTCAGGGTCAGCAACCGCACGGCGGCTTCGATCGAGGGCACGGCGGCCATCGCGGTTTTGACGGCGGCGGGCTGCGGGTACAGCTTCAGCGTTGCGCCGGTGATCACGCCCAGCGTGCCTTCGCTGCCGATGAACAAGTCGCGCAGGTCGTAGCCGGTGTTGTCCTTGCGCAGGCCGCTCAGGCCATGCCAGATCTCACCTGAGGCGGTGACGACTTCGAGGCCCAGGCACAGCTCGCGCGCGGTGCCGTAGCGCAGCACCTGTGTGCCCCCGGCATTGGTGGCTAGCGTGCCGCCGATGCTGGCGCTGCCTTCGGCGGCCAGGCTCAGCGGGTAGAGCAGGCCGCAACCGGCCGCAGCCTGGTGCACCTGTTGCAGCACGCAGCCGGCGTCCACCGTGATCGTCAGGTTGTCGGTGTCAATGGCGCGGATGGTTGCCAGCCGCGACAGGCTGAGCAGCACCTGCGTGCCGCTGCCATCGGGCACCGAGCCGCCGACCAGGCTGGTGTTGCCACCCTGCGGCACCAGGCTCACGCCATGTCGCACGCAGGCCCGAACGACGGCAGCGACCTGCGCGGTGTCGGCCGGCCGCACGACGACGAGTGCGCGGCCCCGGTAGCGACGGCGCCAGTCGATTTCCCAGGCCGACAGATCTCCGTCGCTCAGCACCTGGTCGGCACCGACAGCTACGCGCAGATCGTCGAGCAGCGTCATGGCGAAGCGCGGTGCTTCGGGCTTTCAGGCGTCAGCCGGCAGCGGCATCCGCGGTGGCGGTTGCCAGCGCATGCGCCCGGTACAGCCGCCAGCGTACATGCACCGCGCAGGCGGTGAACAGCAGCACGCACAGAAGCACCTCGCCGCCAGCCAGCCAGGCACTGATGCCGCGGTCGCCGGCCGCGCGGATCACGCCTTCAATGAAGTACAACCAGATCATCAGGCTGACCCAGCGATAGGTGTACATGCGGTTCTTCAGCAGCCCAACCAGCGGCACTGCGAGCGGCAGCACCTTCAGCGCCAGCGTGCGGTTGCCGGTCGGTGCCAGCACCAGCTCCCACGCCAGGCCCAGCACGATCAGGCCAAGCAGACTGCCCACCGCAACGGCGCGGCTCCAGGCGACCACGGGAGGCATTGCCGATGCGGGCGCATCGATGTCGGCGGGCAAAGGCGCCGCGGGCGGGGTGGTGGACAGACTCATCGATGGCATCATAGCCAGCGATGGAGTCCCCCCCGACGCACAAGGCCACGGCTATCGAGACCTGTCGCCAGCAGGCGGCACTCTGGCTGGTGACGTTGCAGACGTGGCCGTGGATGGACACCGTCCACACGCTGCGCCAGCGCTTTCGCGAAGACCGCCTCGGCCTGACCGCCGGCAGTCTGACCTTTACGACGTTGATTTCGCTGGTGCCACTGTTCACCGTGACGCTGGCGGTGTTCTCGGCATTTCCGATGTTCTCGAACTTCCAGGGCGCGCTGGAAAAGTACTTTCTGCAGGCGCTGGTGCCCGAGGGCATCGCCCGGCCGGTGCTGGGCGCACTGACGCAGTTCGCCGGCAAGGCCAAGCGGTTGGGCACCGTCGGCCTGATCGTGCTGGTGGTGACAGCCATCGCGCTGATGCTGACCATCGACCGCACGCTCAACGCCATCTGGCGGGTGCGCACATCGCGGCCGATGGCACAGCGGGTGCTGGTGTACTGGGCAGCCGCGACGCTCGGGCCGGTGCTGCTGGGCGTCAGCCTGACCGCTACCTCTTATGCGATATCGGCATCGCGCGGCCTCGTCAGCGGGCTGCCTGGGGGCGTCAGCCTGCTGCTGCAGGTGGCGGAATTCGCCTTGCAGGCGCTCGGCATGGCGGCGCTGTTCCATTACGTGCCGAACACCCGGGTGCAGTGGCGCCACGCGCTTGCGGGCGGCGTGTTCGTGGCGACCGGATTCGAGCTGGCCAAGCAGGCCTTGGGTTGGTACCTGCATCAGGTGCCGACCTATTCGACCATCTACGGCGCCTTTGCGACGGTACCGATCTTCCTGATCTGGATCTACCTGAGCTGGGTCATCGTGCTGCTCGGCGCGGTGATCGCCGCTTATGCGCCGACGTTGCAGACCCGCGTCGTGCAGCGCGGCCATGTGCCGGGTTACCGCTTCGAACTGGCGGTCGCGGTGCTGCGCCGCCTGGCGCAGGCGCGCCAGGCCGGCGGACACGGGCTGTCGGCGCAGCAGGTCGCGAAGGCGCTGAACACCGATCCGCTGCAGGTCGAGCCGGTGCTGCATGCGTTGGTCGCCATCGACTGGGTTGGCCGCCTCGACGAGCCTGGCGGCTCTCGGCATGTGTTGCTTTGCAACCCGGACACCACCGCCGCGCGCACCCTGCTGGCCGCCACCTTGTTGGACCCGTCACCGCAACTGGCCGCGTTCTGGCAGCGGGCGAACTTCGACCGCTTGACGCTGCGCGACCTGATCGCAACCTGATCACGCGTCGTCACAGGCGGCCCGGCGCCTCGGCTCAGGCGATTTCGACTATGTCGCCCGGCCCGGTTTGGGTCTATATTGAATTCCTTCGATTGTGTTGAGGAGACTCCCATGAAAGTCACCCATATCCTGAGTGCCAAGGGCAGCACCCTGTACACCGTCAGCTCCGACACACCCTTGTCTCAGGCCCTGCAGACGATGGCAGAGAAGGACATTGGATCGCTTGTGGTGATGGATCACGGCGAACTCGTCGGCATGCTGACCTTTCGTGAGGTGATCCAGGCCATCGTGCGCAATGGTGGCGCGGTGGGCTCGCTGATCGTGCACTCCGTGATGGACGACAGCCCGCTGACCTGCACACCCGACACCGAGATGGACGAGGTGCGCCGCATGATGCTCGGCCACCATGCGCGTTACATGCCGGTGATGACGCAGCGCACGCTGATGGGCGTGATCTCGTTCTACGACGTGGCCAAGGCGGTGGTCGATTCGCAGGACTTCGAAAACCGCATGCTGAAGGCCTACATCCGCGACTGGCCGGCTGACGGCAGTGCGAAGCAAACCGAGGCGTCCAGCCAGTCCACCGGCTGAGATCGCCGTGGGCAGGGCATGCCCCCCTGCCGCCGATGCACCGGGATGGCGCATCGACGGCATGCTTCTCGGTGATGTGTCGCGGCCGGGTCGGCCGGATTGCTATGCTCGGTGGCCTGCCTGACGCTGTAACGTTGCAGCAAGGCCCACTCCGCCACCCTGCACACCTCGAAAGCCCGTCGCCATGTCCGGCAGCACCCTCGGCCACCTGTTCTGCGTCGCCAACTTCGGCGAGTCCCACGGCCCGGCCATCGGTTGCGTGATCGATGGCTGTCCACCTGGCATGGCGCTGAGCGAAGCCGACATCCAGCCCGAACTCGATCGCCGCCGGCCCGGCACCAGCCGCCACGTCACGCAGCGCAACGAGCCCGATGCGGTCGAGATCTTGTCCGGTGTGTATGAAGGAAGAACAACAGGCACGCCGATCTGCCTGCTGATCCGCAACACCGACCAGCGCAGCAAGGACTACGGCAACATCCTGCAGACCTTCCGCCCCGGCCACGCCGACTACACCTACTGGCACAAATACGGCGTGCGCGACCCGCGCGGCGGCGGCCGCAGCTCGGCAAGGTTGACGGCGCCGATGGTCGGTGCCGGCGCGGTCGCCAAGAAATGGCTGCGCGAGCACCACGGCGTGAGCTTCAGCGGGCACATGTCGCAGCTGGGTGACATCGCCATCCCGTTCGAATCGCTGGCGCACGTGCCGAACAACCCGTTTTTTGCCGCCAACGTCAGCGACATTGCGCGGCTGGAGGCCTACATGGATGAGCTGCGCAGCGCCGGCGATTCCTGCGGTGCGCGCATCGAGGTGGCGGCGCGCGGCGTGCCGGTGGGCTGGGGCGAGCCGCTGTTCGACAAGCTCGACGCCGACATCGCCCACGCGATGATGGGCATCAACGCCGTCAAGGGTGTCGAGATTGGCGCCGGTTTTGCCAGCGTGAGTCAACGCGGCACGACGCATGGCGACGAGCTGACCCCCTCAGGCTTCCGCGGCAACAACGCCGGCGGCGTGCTCGGCGGCATCTCCACCGGGCAGGACATCACCGTGTCGATCGCGATCAAGCCGACCAGTTCGATCCGCAGCCCGCGGCAGTCGATTGACCTTGAAGGCCAGCCCGCCACGGTGGAAACCTTCGGCCGCCACGACCCCTGTGTCGGCATCCGTGCAACGCCGATTGCCGAAGCCATGCTCGCGCTGGTGTTGATGGATCACGCCTTGCGCCATCGCGCGCAATGTGGCGATGTGCAGGTGGCGGCGGCGCCCATCGCCGCGCAGCAGCCAGGCGGTTGAAGCCGCCGGAAATGCCCGGTAGTTCAAAAAGATTCATCGACTGGCCTTCAGTCGGGGCGCGGGTGTCCGAAAAACTTGGCAACGGCAGGCGGCCCGATGCCTCGAGTCGTTGATCCGGAACCACTGTACCCACGGAGTAGTCGATGATCGTCGTAGCCCGCGCGCGCCCCTACCTGACCCATGACCGTGTGCCGAGCCGTGCGCCCGCAGACACGGGAGGAATTCTTGAGTTCTTCAGCCACCACGGCGTCTGGTCCCCCGGCGTCAAGCTGTTCCGCATGCTGCAGTTCCGGACCAAAGCTTTGTTTGTTTCCATGGCGTTTCTGGTGCCGCTGTGCACCTTGCTGTATTTCTATGTGAACGCCCAGAACAGCCTGATCGTTTCCACGCGGCTCGAGCATCAGGGCGCCCAGTACGTTCAGCCCCTGCTTGAATGGGTCAAGCTGGCCCAGCAGCGTCGACACGCCGCACTTGTCGATTCCGCCGTCCTTGACGAGCTGCAACAGAAGATGGCTGCGGCCATGGTCAAAGTCGAGGCGCAACACGTGGCGCTGGGCGCCACGTTCGGCGATCAGAAGCCGTTTGACGAATTCAAGAAACTCAGCGACGCGGTGCAGCTCAAGCCGGTGATGGCCAGCCCGGATGAGACCTACAAGGCGCACGGCGAATTGATCGCTTCCGCCTTGGAACTGTCCACCCAGGTGGTCAACAGCTCGGGCCTGATCCTCGATCCGGAAGCGGAGTCGTACCACCTGATCAACATGTCGATGGTGTTCGGCCCGCGGCAGACCGAGGTCACCAGCAAGCTGCGCACGATCGGCACCCTGGCGCTCAGGTCCGGACGCCGCGACGCCGCGATGCACGACGAGATCACGACGCTCGCGTCGAGCCAACGCTTCGTGGACGGCTTTTGCGAGCAGTCATACCTGAACGGCGTGGCCAACCTGTCCGACGAGGTCAAGCTGCCCCTGGGCATGAAGGAGAACGACGCTGCTTTCGACGCTTTCTCTGAAGCGCTCGACACACAGCTCCGGGGTGACAAGCTTCAAGGCACGCCGGAAGCCTACGCGGCGCTGGGCGCGGCCACCGTGGATCATCAGAACGTGATGAATGCCAAGGTGTTCGACCGCGTCGACCAATTGCTCGGCGACCGGGTGGCCGGTGTCCAGCGTGACCTGACCATTCAGACAAGCCTGATCCTGGGCTTCGTCAGCCTGGCCTGCTACCTGTTCTATGCGTTCTTTCTGGTGACCCAGGGCGGCATCCAAGAGACACAGCGCTACCTCAAGGCGATGACCAGCGGTGACCTGACCACGATCCCCAAACCCTGGGGTCACGACGAAGCCGCCAGGCTGTTGTTCTCGTTGGCCGACATGCAGACCTCGCTGCGCAAGATCGTGAGCCAGGTGCGCGGCACCTCCGATTCGATCGTGCATGCCAGCACCGAAATAGCTTCTGCCTCATCGGATCTGTCCAAGCGCACCGAGGAAACAGCAGCCAGCCTGGAGGAAAGCGCGTCGTCGATGGAAGAGATCTCCTCCACCGTCAAGCAGACCGCCGACAACGTCTCGCAGGCTGCTCATGCCGCTTCCGCCAACGCCCATGCCGCTGTCCGCGGCGGCGAAGTCATCGGGCAGATGATCACCACCATGCAGGCGATCCACAACTCGTCGAAAGAGATCGGCGAGATCATCAGCACGATCGATGGCATCGCGTTCCAGACCAACATCCTGGCGTTGAACGCGGCCGTCGAGGCCGCGCGTGCCGGCGAGCAGGGGCGGGGATTTGCGGTGGTCGCCGCTGAGGTGCGCAATCTCGCCAAGCGCAGCGCCGAGGCGGCCAAGGAAATCAACACCCTGATCAACACCAGCGTCGAGCGCATCGAATCCGGAACCCGGGTGGCTCAGGGTGCAGGTGACACGATGGCCGAACTGGTCACCAACGCCGAGCGCATCAGCGGGCTGCTGGCGGAAATTTCAACGGCAGCTGCCGAGCAGAGCGCCGGCGTGTCGTCGGTGGGCACCTCGGTGCAGCAACTTGATCGGATGACGCAGCAGAATGCTGCGCTGGTCGAAGAGACCGCCGCCGCCGCCTCCAGCCTGAGGGATCAGGCGATGGAGTTGGCCGACGAGGTCGCGACGTTCAAGCTGCCCGCCTAGGTACCGATGCAGCAGGCAGCGGCCGGCCTGGGGCTGCTGCTGCCACGGTCAGAGCGATGCCTGCGCGGTATAGATCGACTCGCGCACCATGGGGTAGATGGTGCTGTTCCAGCGGCGGCCGCTGAACACGCCATAGTGGCCGACGCCCGGCTGCACATAGTGGGTTTTCAGGTAGTCGCGCAAGCCGGTGCACAGATCGTGCGCCGCCAGGGTCTGGCCGACCGCACAGATGTCATCGCGCTCGCCCTCGACCGTCAGCAGCGCGGTGCGGCGAATCGCCGATGGCTTGACGGCTCGGTCCCTGTACATCAGTTCGCCCTTCGGCAAGGCATAGTCCTGAAACACCGCTTTCACTGTTTCCAGATAGAACTCGGCGGGCAGATCGGCCACCGCGAAGTACTCCTCGTAGAAGCTGCGCGTGGCCTCGACTTTTTCCATGCCCTCGGCTTCGTGCTTCTGCAGCAGTTGGTACAGCTCTTTGAAAGAGTTGACGTGCCTGTCCTTGTTCATGCTCATGAAGGCGGTCAACTGCACGAAGCCGGGGTAGACGCATCGGCCCGCACCGGGGTAGCGCATCGGCACACGGCCGATCAGGTTGGCCTCGAACCACTCGATCGGCTTGGTGACCGCGAGCTGGTTGACCGAGGTCGGGCTGATGCGGCAGTCGATCGGCCCGGCCATCAGCGTCAGGCTGGCGGGCGTGGCGGGGTGATGGTCTTCCGACATCAATGCAGTGGCCGCCAGTGCCGACACGCAAGGCTGGCAGATGGCCATCAGGTGCGATCCCGGGCCCATGATGCCGAGGAACTCGATGATGTGCTCGGTGTATTCGTCGAGCCCGAACTTGCCATGTGACAACGGCACGTCGCGGGCGTTATGCCAATCGGTGATGTACACATCGTGGTCGGCCAGCATGGTGCGCACGGTTTCGCGCAGCAGTGTGGCGAAGTGGCCCGACATGGGCGCCACGATCAGCACTTTGGGGTGCGGCTTGTCGGTGATCTTCTTGAAATGCAGCAGCGTTGCGAAAGACGCAACGTGGGTGATTTCCTCGGTGACGGCGACCGGCGCATCCGAACCGGTCACACTCACATGGTCGATCGCGAAGGGGCGTCGCTTGTGCGTGACCTCGCTGAGTTCGAACACTTCGAGCGCCGCCGCCAGCTTGCGGTTGGGCATCCAGCGGCTCCAGCCGTAGGTGTCGTCCTTCAGTATCGGCAGCGCCGCCTTGGTGAAGGTACGCAGCGGCCACATCAGGTCCGTTTGCGCCTGGTATGCCTCGTACATCATCCATTCCCCCCAGGAACCTGCCATGGCTTGTACTCTTGCAACTCCTGCGCCAGCATGTGGATCGCAAGGGGTCGGTGAACCAGTTTCAGGTGCGTCGTGTCATGATGACTCTGTCGATGGCACAGCGCTTGCACTCGACCTGAGCATAACGTCACCAAGGAGCCGCAACCATGGCCACTGCACTGAAGACCAGACCTCAGGTCCGCTCCACTGCTGCCAAACCGAAGCGCAGTGCCGCCCCGGTGAAGTCGGCACGTGCCATGGCAGAAGCATCGATCACGCTGAGCAGCAAGAACTACTCATCGTGGTCGCTGCGCGGCTGGCTGATCGCCAAGCTGGCCGGGCTGGACTTCGAAGAGGTGATGGTGCCGACCGACGACGCGAATGCGCGCAAGGAGATCCTGCTGTTGTCGCCATCGATCCTGGTGCCCTGCCTGAGCCACGGCGGCATCAAGGTGTGGGACACGCTGGCGATCGGCGAGTACCTTGATGAAGTCAAGCCGAATGCCGGGCTGCTGCCCACCGACATCGCTGCGCGCGCCCACTGCCGTGCCATCTGCGGCGAAATGCACTCCGGCTTCAGCAGCCTGCGCGCAGCGTTACCCATGAACCTGAAGGGTGACTTCCCGGGCTACAAGGTGTGGGCCAAGGCCGAGGGCGACATCGAGCGCATCACCACCATCTGGCGGAACTGCATCGCGCAGTACGGTGGCCCGTTTCTGTTTGGTGACAAGCCTTGCATTGCCGATGCGATGTATGCGCCGGTGGTCACCCGCTTCCTGACCTACCACGTCGCGGTCGACCGCGTCTGCAGCGCTTACTGCAAGCAGATCATGGCGATGTCCGAGATGAAGGAGTGGATCGCCGCGGCGAAGCTCGAACACGAGGACATCGAAGAACTCGACATGGAGTTCTGACGCCGTTGGCGCCGACCTGCTTTCCCGGCGTCGCCTCTTCAGCTCAACCCGGCGCGATCGTCATCAGCCGCTGACCCATGCGGATCGGTGTGCCTTCAGCGATGCCGGCACACAACGCAAAGCCTTTCGGCGCGAACACAATGATCGTCGAGCCGTGCTGAAACCAGCCCATCTCGGCGCCCTTGTCGAAGCGGGCATCGCAGTGCATCTCGTTCGGGCCGCGGTACTTCAGGTGCAGCAGCACATTGAGGAAATGCAGTCGGATGCTGGCGACCAGGATCGCCGCCACCGGCACCAGCGTGATCTCGTGGCCACCAGCGTCCAGCCGGGTGCGGATCACCGCACGCTCGTTCTTGCAGTACAGCCGCTCGACGCGCTTCAGTGCGATCGGGTTGACATTCCAGGTGTCGCCAGAGATGTAGTTGACGCGGTCGACCCGGCAGCCGTGCGGTGCATGGAAGCGGTGGTACATGCTGGAGGTGAGCCGCAACGTGACGTAGCAGCCATCGCGGTAGCGCTCGGCGGTGGCTTTCGCTTGGTCGTTCGCGTTTTTGTCGTCTCCCAGCAAGTCCTGCAGCGTGTACGGAAAGCCCTTGGCCTGGAACACCGTCACGCCCTGCACTGCACCACAGGCGCCGACGATGGCATCGCACGGGCTGCTGAGCACCTGCGGATCGGTGTCGATGGGCCGCATGCCGGGCTTCAGCTCGCGGATGAAGCAGTCGTGCAGGCTGGTGAACTGCGATTTGCGCGCCTCGCTCAGGTCGAGGTCGGAGAAGGCCTTCCACACCGCGATCGACGCACGCGTGACCCACGGAATCTCGATCTTGCTGAACCAGCCGATGAAGTGCGTCAGCGCGATGCGCGGCACGCGGTTGGTCAACAGAAAGTTCAGGTCTTCCTGCTGGAACAGACGGTCGCGCAGGCGGTTGGGTTTGAATGCGGTGGTTTTCATGTCGGTGTCACGCGGCTGGGTTATTTCTCTGGGGTTGCAACTTCTGAGTGACCATGGACGACACCCTGTGGATGTATGCGTTGGCGGCGGTGCTGCTGACGCCTTGGCTGCCTGCGGCGAAGCGCCGGCTCGAGTTGTCGCGCGCCAAGCACCGCTCGCTCGCTGGCCATTCGCGCCTGGCGAAGCGGGTGGCGAAGCTGATTCCGTTCTATGCCTACGGTGACGACCGCTTCTTCAGCTCCGACGACGCACCGACTGAGATCGCTGATCGCCGCCGCGCCGCCTTGCAGCGCCTGGGGCAAACGCTGCGCGAGCGCGCGCCGAAATCGATCGCGCTGACCGCCGAAGCAGCCGTTGGCGTGTCCGACATGCAGTTCACCAGTGCCTACCGCGTGCCCTACCAGTACGCCGGGCTGCTGCGCGAGCATGTGAAAACGGGCAGCTTCGTGCAGTCGGCTGCGGGCATCACGGTGACCGACCTCGACGGCAACGTGTACTACGACCTGACGGGCTCCTATGGTGTCAATGTGTTCGGTGTCGATTTCTACAAGCAGTGCATGGCCGAAGGCAGCGCCCGCGTGCAGGACCTGGGGCCGGTGCTGGGCGCCTACCACCCGTGTGTGGCATCGAATGTGAAGCGCCTGCGCGAGATCTCGGGGCTGGATGAGGTCTCGTTTCACATGTCCGGCACCGAAGCGGTGATGCAGGCGGTGCGGCTGGCGCGGTACCACACCGGCCGATCCCACCTGGTGCGCTTCTGCGGCGCATACCACGGCTGGTGGGAGGACGTGCAGCCCGGCATCGGCAACCCGTCGCCGCCGAACCGCACCTACACGCTGACCGACATGGCCGAGCGCTCGCTGAAGGTGATGCGCACGCGCCGCGACATCGCCTGCGTGCTGGTCAACCCGCTGCAGGCGCTGCATCCGAACAAGGGCGCGCCGGGCGATTCCTCGCTGCTCGACAGTGGCCGCAGCGCGCATTTCGATCGCGCGGCGTACACCCGCTGGCTGCAGCAGTTGCGCGAGGTCTGCACCGAGCGCAGCATCGTGCTGATCTTCGATGAGGTCTTCGTCGGCTTCCGCCTCGCAGCGGGTGGTGCGCAGGAATATTTCGGTGTGAAAGCCGACATGGTCACCTACGGCAAGACGCTGGGAGGCGGCTTCCCGGTCGGCGTGGTGTGCGGTCGCCGCGACCTGATGAAACGCTTTCTCGACGACAAGCCGGCCGATGTCTGCTTCGCCCGTGGCACCTTCAATTCGCACCCCTATGTGATGGGCGCGATGCAGGTGTTTCTGGAGCGCATCCAGGCGTCTGAGGTGCAGGCGATGTACACCGACCTCGACGCCACCTGGAACCGCCGTGCGGCGCGGATGAACCAGCGCCTCACCGAACTGGGCCTGCCGGTGCAGGTGGCGAACCTGTCGACGATCTGGAGCGTGAGTTACACCGCGCCGTCGCGCTACAACTGGATGCTGCAGTACTACCTGCGCGAGGCGGGTCTGGCACTGAGCTGGGTCGGCACCGGTCGCTTCATCTTCAGCCTGAACTACACCGAAGCCGACTTCGACGCGGTGCTGCAACGCTTCGTGTCGGCTTGCCAGGCGATGCAAGCCGACGGCTGGTGGTGGGCACCGGCCGGCCTGACGAACAAGGCCATCAAGCGCGGCATCCTGAAAGAGATGCTGGCGACGAAGTTCTGATCGGGCCGACCGCCGAAGTGCGACTGCGGCTGTGCGCTGTCGGCCTCGCAGCGCTAAACCAATCAAGCGTGACGATGGGAGGTCATCGGGTCGATCAGCTCGCCGCGCAGCAGGTAGATGGGTGCCTTGCAGTAGAGCTTGATGTCGTGGAACGGGTCGGTGAGGATCTTCGTCATCCACGACAGGCCCGCCACCACGCCCTGCAAAAAGAACAGATGCACCGTGCGGAACAGCAGACCGCCCGCGCCGATGAACAGCCATATCCAGCCGATCTGGCGCATGAACTCGACGAATGAGGTGGCCGGGGTGAACGCACCGAACAGCGTGGGGTCTATCCACAGCAGCACCGGCGACGCAGCCCACACCGCCATCAGCACGATCTTGCGGCGCAGGTTGTAGCCGACCTTGATCTCTTCCTTGTGATCGTGGGTGGCCTGGTTCACATGGTCGTAGGTCTTCGGTTCGAAGAAGAAGTGGCCGGCCTGGCGACTCGTCATCGACACCAGCCACGCCAGCAGCGCTGCGAGTGGCGGGTCGATGAACAGCAGCGCGTAGGCGCAGACGAAGCTGACGGCGCTCAGCAGATGCAGCGACTGGTTGATGCGGCTGTGGTGGTAGTAGCGGTGGTCGTCCCAGCGCTGGATCTCGAGGGTGCGAAAGAAGTCGTTCACGCGGGCTCCTGTGTCGTGGACCGGATTGCAGTACGCGCTGGGATGGCGACGGCTGCAGATTGGCAATGTGACGTGCTCCCGTGAAAAGCTCGTGACGGTGTGGTGAGCCACAAACGGGCGCGGCCGTATCGGCGATCTGTCACACAGCGTCATCGAACTGTTGCATTCGGTCAGCAACATCGCGACACGACCACCAGGGGCTGCTCATGATGTCGACGGCGACGACCACCCGCGAGATCCACCTTAAAGATCGCCCGTTGCGTATCGCGTTCGTCACCGAAACCTATCCGCCGGAAGTCAACGGCGTGTCGATGACGGTGGCCCGCGTCGTTGAAGGCATGCGCGGTCGCGGACACCGTGTGCAGTTGGTGCGGCTGCGACAGAGTACCGCCGACACACCGGTTCACACCGACGCCTACGACGAGGTGCTGATGCGCGGCCTGCCGATCCCACGCTACCCCGACCTGAAGATGGGGCTGCCACAAACCGGCGCGCTGCTCGATCTGTGGCGCGCAACTCGGCCCGACCTGGTGCACATCGCGACCGAAGGGCCGCTCGGCTGGTCGGCGCTGCGGGCCGCGCGGCGCCTCGGGGTGCCGGTGTCGTCGGACTTCCGCACCAACTTCCATGCCTATGCGCAGCACTACGGCATCAGCCTGCTGAAGCGGCCGGTGCTGGCCTACCTCAGGCATTTCCACAGCCGCACCGCGTGCACGATGGTTCCCACCGAATCACTGCGCCGCGAACTGGCCGCGCAGGGCTTTCGCGATTTGAGCGTGGTCGCGCGCGGCGTCGACACCGTGCGCTTCCATCCGGCCAAGCGCAGCACCGAGCTGCGCCGGCAGTGGGGTGCAAGTGACGACGACACGGTGGTGCTCTGCGTCGGCCGGCTGGCGCCGGAGAAGAACCTGAACGACCTGGTATCGGCCTACGAAGCGATGCGCCGAATCCAGTCGCGCACGACGCTCGTGATCGTCGGCGATGGCCCGGCGCGACAGGCCTTGCAGGCGGCGTGTCCGCAGGCGATCCTCGCCGGGTCTCGCACCGGTGAAGACCTGCCGGTGCATTACGCCTCCGCCGACGCCTTCTTGTTCCCCAGCCTGACCGAGACCTTCGGCAATGTGACACCGGAGGCGATGGCCAGTGGCCTGCCGGTGCTGGCCTACGACTACGCAGCCGCAGCGCAGCTGATCGACCCTGGCAACAGCGGCCTGCTGGCCACCTACGGCGCGGCCCCTGATTTCATCAGCCTGGCCGAGCGGCTGGTCGCCGACCCGCAGCATGCGCGGCGCATGGGGGTGGCGGCGCGGCAGACCGCCGAGCGGTTGGCCTGGGACACGGTGATTGGCCAGGTCGAAGCGCTGTTCAATGCGGTCGCCCGTGGTGGCGACGGCGTGTCGGCGCTGCCACTGTCACCGGTGATCGCCGACGCTTGAGCCGCCGGTCGCCGGCAATCTGAGCCCGCTTCTCGCAGGTTCACAACTCGCCGATCGCCATCTGCGACAGCACGTCGGCCTGCATCAATTCATCGAGGGTCGGGTCGGGCTTCTGCACCCACATGACGGTGACGATGACGGCGCCGATCAGCAGCCCGGTCGTGATGCCGACCCATCGCCAGCGCCGCGTCGTCATGTGTCCACCCAGGATCATCGCCGCGCCGGGGCGGCCGGGTTGGGTCGCGCTCGCCGATTCGCCATTCAGTTCGCGCCATTGCGCAAGAACCCGATCACCCAGTGCATCGATCTGGGCGTCTGGCGTTTTCAGCGCACGCAGCTGCCAGCGCAGGGCCTGATCCTCGGCATCGGTGCGTGGCTCCAGGACAGGGCGGTTGTTCATGGCGAGGCTCCTTCGAGGTGCGCCCGCAGCGTCTGCTTGGCGCGATGTAGCAACTGGTGGGCGGCGTTCGGGTCGATGTCGAGGGCGCTGGCGATGTCGGGCACGCCGGCGTCGGCATAGGCCCACATCACCACCGCCATCCGCTGGCGTACCGGCAGGCGGGCCAGGCCGCGCTCCAGCACGCGGCTGTCGCCTGCGGTATCGAAGCGGGCCGTGTGATCAGCGCCGTGCGCGGCGATGTCACTGGCCTGCTGCGCATCATGCAGCTCGGCCAGCGCGTCGGGGTCGGTGGCGTCTTCACGTTGCGTCGTCCACCGGCTGCGGCAGCGGTTGATGACGATGGTGTTGAAGTAGGTCGACAGCGTGGCGCCATGGCCGTCGCTGGGGTTGCTGCGCCACAGGCGCAGGAAGGCGTCCTGCACCGCGTCCTCCGCGTCTTCGCTGCGGCGCAGCAGTTGCAGCGCCAGGCCGTAGGCCTGTGGCGTCAGCGCGCTCACCAGTTGCTGCGCGCTGCGTGCGCTGCCCGCACAGGCCTCGCGCCACAGCGTCCAGTCGTCGGCGGGCGCGACGGTACCGGCGCGCACCCGCGCGGCTGCGCTTTCCAGCCAGCCGGTCAGCCGTGACATCGGGCGGGCCCAGGTCGTGTCCATGGGTTCATCGAGCACATCACCGCGCTGAAAGTTTCTCGCGCAGTGCCGCGCGCTCTGCGGGGCTGAGCTTGCCGAGGATGTCGCGCCGCTGCTCGATCAGTTGCCTGCGTTCCTCAGGCGACATCGCCTTGACGCGCTCGCGGCGCTCGTTGATCAGGCGCTGTTTCTCATCGGGGGCCAGTCGTTGCCAACGCTCGCGGGTGCGACCCGCCAGTGCCTGCCGTTGCTCGGGCGTCATGCCTTCGAGACGCTCGCGCAGCCGATTGCGAAAGGCAGCACGTTCCTGCGGTGTGGCCTCCTGCAGCCGCTGCTTCAGTTCAGCGCGCCGCGTTGCCTGCTCCTGCGGGCTGAGCGCAGCCCATGCTGCCGGGTCGGGCACCTCCAGCGGGGCCGCCTGGGCCGACAGCAGCGACAGCAGCGACAGCGGCCACAGGGCCGCCCAGCAGATCAGCCATCGCACTCGCCTCATCGGGGTCCTCGCTTCATGCTGCTTTCATGGGCACTGGTTGCACGCTGGTGGCGTGCCAAGTCTGTCTTCAACCGGTGGTTCAGGCTTTTCTTACGCCGACTTCACAACATCCTCACACCGACTGCGGATTTGCGCTGTGCGCAGTAAGAAACCACAGGACTGGGCGGTTCAAGATGGACGTGACTGCGCTGCGGTCACGCTGTTGATCCAGTTCACCACCCCAGCCACTCAAGGAGCTTCCATGTCGAATCATCGTTCCCACACTCTGCTGTTGGCCTTGTTCGTTGCCACGGGTATCAGCGCCTTTGCCGAAACCCCGCTCACGCAAGTGGCCGTGCAGCGCTTCGATCACCGCCAGGACCGACAGGAGCAGCGCATCAACAACGGTGTCGCGTCCGGCGCACTGACCGCCCCCGAGACCCGTCGGCTCGACCGTGAGCAGGGGCGCCTGAACCGTGCGGAAACCCGTGCCGAGGCCGATGGCAAGATCATGCCGAGGGAAGCAGCCTCGCTCGAAAAGCGCCAGGACGTCGCCAGCCGGCGCATCTACCGCCAGAAGCACGACGCGCAAATCCGCCATCCGTGACGCCTGCTATGCACGGTGCGGTAGCGATTCGCTGTGCCGCTGCCCGCAGATGGACTCGCACCTGCAGGTCTCAAAAAACCCGCCATGTGGCGGGTTTTTTCAGGTGACGGCCGGACGAGCCGCCCAACGATGCATCTGACCGTTCAGGTCGTCAAAGACTGAGCCTCGGGCGACTGGTCTTCAACGCCCTGGCTGATGGCATCGACCGGGAAAATCTTTTGCGCCAGCTGACCCTTCGGGCCCTGGATCAGCTCGTAATTGACCTTGCTACCTTGCTTCAGCGTCCGGAAGCCGTCCATTTGAATGGCCGAAAAATGCGCGAACACATCGTCTCCGCCGCCTTCGGGTTCAATGAAACCAAATCCTTTGGCGTCGTTGAACCACTTCACCGTGCCTGTGATCATGCTGCAACTCCAGTGAGACAGAAACCAGAACGCGATTTTGCGACGCCAGCGTTGCCAGTGTCAATTCGCCCTATCGCAGAAATGAAATTCGGTTTCTGACAGGCTCTAAAGTGTGTGCAAATTACCAATTCAGCGCTTGGACAGATGTCGCCGAATCGTGCGACTCCTGCCTTGTGATTTTCGGAGCAGGTCCGATATGCTGTTGGGTCAAAGCGGGTCTTTGATGTCGATAGAATGAGTTGATGGCCACCGATAAACCTATCCCAGTGACTCTTCCAACTGTGCCCCAGACCGATGACGGGCACGGTTCAGTCGTCGCGGAACGGCAGGCTCAGAAGACGGATCCTCCGCGCATGTACCAAGTCGTGTTGCTCAACGACGACTACACGCCGATGGAGTTTGTTGTGGTGGTGCTGCAGGAGTATTTCAATCGCGACCTCGAAGCCGCGACGCAGATCATGTTGAAGATTCATCATGATGGTCGAGGCGTATGCGGCACCTATTCAAAGGATGTCGCTGCGACGAAAGTGGAGTTGGTGTTGGCCGCCGCACGCCGTGGTGGTCACCCGTTGCAATGCATTATGGAGGCCGCATGATCGCTCAAGAACTTGAAGTCAGTCTGCACATGGCGTTCGTGGAGGCGCGTCAGCAACGCCACGAATTCATCACTGTCGAACACCTGTTGATGGCGTTGCTCGACAACCCATCGGCTGCAGAAGTGCTGCGCGCCTGTTCGGCCAATGTCGATGACTTGCGTAAGAGTCTGGCGCAGTTCATCAAGGAAAACACGCCCACCGTGGGCGGCACCGACGAGGTCGACACGCAGCCCACGCTGGGCTTCCAGCGCGTGATACAGCGCGCGATCATGCACGTGCAGTCGACTGGCAGCGGCAAGAAGGAAGTGACCGGCGCCAACGTGCTGGTCGCGATCT